>JAGVMY010000002.1 GCA_020053565.1 Thermodesulfovibrionales bacterium | reverse complement strand
TGGCAGTAGATGATAGCTATACCAAAGTGCTTCTTCATTTTGATGGGGCGGATGCGTCCACAACCTTTACAGATGAATCCGGAAAGGTATGGACTGCCGCTGGCAATGCACAACTTGATACAACTATTCTTGTATTTGGTACTGCTGCTGGTCTTTTTGATGGAACTGGCGACTATATTTCTACTATTGACCATGCAGATTTCGCAACTGGTACTGGCGATTACACCATTGATTTCTGGTTTAAGACAACAGATACAGATGGATGGTTATTTTATCAAGGTGATAATAGTGGTATAGCTGGTAGTATTGCACATATAATTGGTGTTGGTTTAGTTACTTCAGGTAAACTTGGGTGGAGTCCAAACTATCGAAATTATCCTTCTCAGACTACACTTCAAAGCATAAGTACAGTTACAGACGGTGGTTGGCATCATTGTGCATGTGTAAGGAATGGAGATGTTTTTACACTATATTTAGACGGTGTATCTCAAGCCAACACAACACTTGCTGCATATAATGCGTTAGATTCTACCGAATCAGTATTTATTGGGCAGATGAATACTGCTGCTGGTCATCCCTATAATGGTTCAATGGATGAGTTTAGGTTCAGTAAAGGCATAGCCAGATGGACATCAGCTTTCACGGTTCCATCAGTAGCATATGGGCCGTCTGTTGACCCTGTCTTAAATGCTTCTCTTGTAATTCCGCTTGATATTAGAACCACTATCATGAGAGGTTTAGCGGGAGATATTTATGATAGCAAATTATCCATACCTCTTTCCATTAGTGGTACAATGGATTTTGAGCCAATTTCGGTTTTAGAGTCTAATTTAGCAATTCAATTGGTAATGAGTGGGACGATAAATGCTCCTGTATGGTACGAATGTTGGGGTGCAAGCATTGAATTCCCTGTATTTACCGTATCTGCTACAGGTATTTTTGATTGTTTCGGTAATGCGTCAATTAATTTGCCATTCTTTACTTTTGAGGCAAGCGGTATAAATGATGCACTTGGTAATGCCTCTTTCGAGCTTCCTGTCATATCCGTATCTGCTACAGGACAGACTGACATAATCGGAACCGCTTCATTCTCCTTGCCGAGATTAACGATAGACGCTTCAACCTTGATAAGTTCTATCGGTGATGCCTCAATAACATTCCCCTTGTTATCAGTATATGGAGTTGGTCAAGACGGTGCAGTTGGCACATTCAATAAATCTCTGCCGATGTTCAAACTGTCAGCCGGAACTTTCAATGAGATACTTGGTGATGGTGATATAGTTTTACCGATGTTCACCTTGATAACGTCTGTCTTACCAACAACGGCTTATCTCTCAATGGTAATGAATCTGAAAAACAGGGCTTTGACCCTTTACGATAATTACGATTTTAATTCTTTATGCCGATTTAAAGACAAACATTTTGGTGCAACCAAGACTGGAATTTACGATCTTGATACGGGGACTACAGATAACGGAACCTTAATTGACTGGAATTTCAGGACAGGGTATCTTGACCTTGAACAAAAGAATAAGAAGAAACTTAAACAAGCATGGCTGTCATACAAGTCAGATGGTGATTTAATCTTAACTGTTATTCAGCCAAATGGCGATGAATACGAATATTCACTCCAAGGCATAGATTCAACCGAAAACGGATTAAGAGTTAAATTCGGTAAAGGAATCAGAAGCAAGTATGTTGCCTTGGATATTAAAAACGTGGACGGAAGTACGATTACTTTGGACACCTTAAAACTTCACCTTGATAAACTGAGTTTAAATAGATGAGCCCATTCAGAAAATACAGAACAGATGCAGACCCGACTCCTTTCATAGGGGCTTTAAGGAAGATGTCTTTCCATGCAGACCAGATGCACGGATTTACGGGTGGAGTTCAGAGATTACGACAAGTTACACCTGACGGTGAAGTGATTCTTACAAGAGTAAATGATATGGATATTGTGGATATATTCCCAACAGCAACTTTAGCAAACACATTTGTGCTTTATATAATGAATTGGAATGAAATAATGTTTTCACCTGAAAACATTAACTTTGGTTCTATATATAAATATAATAGTTTAGGAATAAATGATGTTACTTTATTGATAAATGGGATAGATTACTCAGTAATAACTGAAAATCCTATAAAAATACATATAAAAAAACCAACCGAATATGGTTATCAAATTTTGATGACTATATCCCCAACTGGCGATGGACATGCATATCAAATAGATACTATGTTGAACAAAAATGAAAGTATTTCTGATGCCGCGAGAGTTTATCCGGGAACGTATAATGTCAAGGCAAGATGGGCTGATTCTCTTACTTCTACCAGAGATGCGAATGTGTTTAATATAATAAATGCACAAGATATACCTCAATCTTATTATGACGCTTGGTGGATTTATCCTCTTTTGTCACCTGGGCATCTATTATGGAGTAATTATTATAAAGTTATCGGTGAATACTTGAAAGATAACCCTTCTTCCGACGATAAGCCTAATTGTGTTAGATTATCAGGATATACTGATTATATAAACATAATATTTAATTATGGTTATTGGCCTTGTTATTATGATTATGACCATAATGCTGAATATCCTCTTAATTATCCAAAGTGTTCAAGAAATGAAGCCTCCCTACAATGTGATTATGGTAATTCAGAGGCTTATCCATTGCAAAGATCTTTCGGTTGTCAAGTTAATCTGATTTGGTTTCTATCGCAAGATGCCGAACAACACGATTTAACTACTAATACAATAGGTGATAACGCTGGATATAACATTACAGACGTGGCTTCTGGAATAGCATGGGTAGCAGAAAGAACCCTCGACCCGACCATGTTAGACTATAATCGAGTTGGAGATAGTGGTACGGCAGGAACAGGTAATATGGAAATAGCTGATAGACTGATTTTAGATATTTATGAACTCTTAGATGAAGAAGGAGCTGTTTCAGAACTTTTCCAACTCCCAGACGTTGGTGACGAGAACATAACTACACAAGAAAATCCTTCAGCGTATGCTCCAGCCAAGAGAATGATTGTTGATGATTACATCGAAGAAGGTGCACCAGACAAGCACTATAAGTATGTTGTTTCTGTTTATGATGCGGTTGCCGCAAATTACTATTATCCTTTGTATTCATATGGAGTTAATTACATTACAATGACAGCACTGAAAAATAGTTTTAGGAGGTAATATGTCAGGTCAAGCATTAACAGAAGTAAGTTCTCAAATAACAACAATAAACGGATATGCTCAATCTGCATTATCGGCAGCAGAAGGTGCGTTAGCCAGTCTTGCCGCAATTGATTTACCAAATGAATATGCGTCTTCATACTCAATAAGTGGGAACGCAGTATATACCCCTGTTGCTGCATCACAACCGTCAGGGATGGCAATATCAACAGCACCCAGTATTGATTCCATAACAGTTCCGACAAAGGTTACGAAACCCGATATTCCCTCTGTATCTCTTGGCACACTTCTTTCAATATCGCTCCCGAATATTCCAACAGTGAGTTTCCCAACACTCAACATAGATGCTCCTGTTTACAGCATAACACAACCTACAGAATGGGCTTTCGGGGTCAATAGCAATATTCTTATTTCAGATGACCCTTTGATTCAAGCGGCGATTAACAGACTTACGGATAATATTGAAAATGGCGGTACAGGACTTACGGCGGCAGTTGAAGATGCAATATGGGCAAGAGGTCTGGAAAGGGAAGGGCAGCAGCTTGAAGACTCAACAAGTAAGATTATGTCAACATGGGCAAAGACAGGATTCAGTCTCCCGGACGGTATGCTTGCGAACTCATTGTCTGATATACAGAAAGAATACATGAATAAAAAGATAGACAGATCAAGGGAAATTGAAATTAAGCAGGCAGACCTTGAACAAGCCAATATATTTAAGTCACTTGAACTTACGGTTAATCTTGCTGAAAAGTTGATAAATATGTTAATCAGTTATGAAGAGCTTGTATTTAAAGGGCAGGAAGCAACTGCCAGATTTGCAAATGAATACATTGACCTTCAGATTAAAACATACATGTCTTTGGTAGAAGCATACAGGGCAACGGCACAAGTTCATGAGATGCAGATAAGGGGTGAGATTGCCAAAGTCGAACTCTATAAAGCACAGCTTGATGGGCAAAGGCTTATTGGTGAGATAAATGAACAGACCGTTAAAGTATATTCAGAACAGCTTCAGGCAACTACGATTCTGATAGAGAGATATAAGACAGAGGTTCAGGCGATGGTATCTGAACTTGAAGTTGAGAAAGCCAAGATTGAATCCAATAAAATTCAGATGGACGCATGGGCAAAGAAAGCTGATGTTGAGATTGCAAGATATAATGGTCAGATAGAACTTTATAAAGCAACTTCACAATTCAATGTTGCTACAGCAGAGGTTTTAAGCAGGGGTGCAGAAGCGAATATGAGAACAACTATCGCCGCCGTTGAAGCCAATGTTAGAAGCTTCCAAGTTCAGGAAACAAGTATGGTGGCAAAAGCCCAAATTGTTATGGAAGCTGCAAGGGGTGTTGCTGCTGCAACGTCTTCAATGGCTTCCGGTGCAATGTCAGCTATGTCAGCCCATGCGGGCATGACATATAGTGAGAGTCAACCGCTTGTTGAAATATAAGGGAGGATGAAATGGGTGAATGGAAAGATGAAATAAACAAGGTTCTGGATGAAATTAAAGGTGGCTTAACCAAAAGACCGGCAACAGGAACGCCAAGTAAACTCGGTATTGAAAATTCAGGATTAAAGACTCCACCTATTTTAAAAGATGTCGGAACTGTTGTAGGCGGTATCGGTGGTGTTGCTAAATCAGCATTGGAATATGGTGGAAGAAATGCTATGAAAGGCATAACTGCTGTAAATCTTGGTGCAGCCGATTTATTGGATTATACGACTGGCACAAAATTCACCCCAGGAGCTGGTGAAGCATACAAAAAAGCATGGGGAGTTGGTGATGAAACGCTTGCTGTGCAAAGTGTTAAAAACACACAACCAGTTCAATCTCCTATGCCGAATGCAAAAGAACAAGTGATGAAAGAAATAGCCGCTACTCGTACAGCTCCTTTTGGTGTAGGCGGTCAACCATTACCAGTTCAAGAAACACCTCCTGAAAAAAAGAACGCTGGATATATACAGAATGCAGAAACAGGCGAAAAGATTTTTGTACCTAAAGGTGTTGGAGAAACAAATAAACCAGAGGTAAAGTCTTTTAGTGATATATACCGTGAAGTATCAAGTGCGCTCGGAGATGATAGAGCCGGGATGAAGAAAGTCGCTTTAGCTCAAGCTACTGATATTTATCAGTCTCAGTTAGGTCTTGAAGGCCAAAAAGAAGCATCAAAGGTAGCAATGGAGAACGTTGGTATAAACAAAAAAGAACTTGAACTGAATATGAATAAATTCAAGGCAGATCAAGACCCAAAAAGCTTTAAGAATGTCATGGACATCTTTGAAAAAATACCAGTCCCAAAGACGAAAGAAAAAGAATATGATGCAAATCTCAACTTAATCGGTGAAACAGAAATACCGGATATGTACGCAAAGATTGAATGGTTAAAGGCAAATAAGATAGACGTACCTGAATCTTTTGTTTTAGCCATTAGCAAAAAGTACGGGGAGAAAACCGATACAGGGAAACAAACAGGAACGTATAAAGGCATAAAAGCATATAAGCAGAATGGGAAATATTATGACCTTAAAACAGGTTCGGAGATAAAATAATGGAAGATTGGATACCTGATGATCCTGATTGGATACCTGATGAATTATCGGCTGAACCAGAATCCTCTGGCCTTATTCGTAGGGGTATTGGTGATCCTGCAATATCAGCTTTAAAGGGTGCTATAGGACTTCCAGAAGCTATGGTTGGTCTTGCTGATATACCCACTTTAGGTGCTGCTGGTAAAGCTGTAAAAGGGCTTGGCATTGATTTTAAAGGTGCAAGAGAAGGTTTAGATACAATGCTTTCTCCTGAACAGCAGCAACTTAATCGTGAAGTTCAGGAAACAAAAGGATTCTTTCCGACCATAGGTGCGGCATTAGAACGGCCTTCAACAATAGCTCATACGGTTATTGAATCGGCTCCATCCATGATAGGTGGTGGTGCAATAGGCAGAGGCTTATTGAAAGTGGCTCCGAAGATAGGGGCTATCGTAGGTGGTGCTATTGGTGAAGGTGCAATATCAGCAGGGCAGTCAGCAGAACAAATACGGCAGGAATCAGAAAGCGGTTTTCTCAATCCAAAGCAGGCGGCTATTGTTGCTGCAAGTGGAACGCTTACGTCCCTGTTCGGTTTAATGGGTGGAAAGCTTGCAAATAGACTTGGCATACTTGATATTGATACTTTAATGGCTGGCGGTGTTCCAGCAGACATAAAGAAAGGTATTCTTAAAAGAATTATTGGTGGCGCAATATCCGAAGGCGCTTTTGAAGAACTTCCTCAATCTTTGCAGGAACAGGTTGCACAAAATATATCACTTGGTAAACCAGCCGGTGAAGGTGTTGCAGAAGCAGGTGCTATGGGTATGCTTGCTGGCGCAGTTATGGGTGCAGCAGGTGGTGGGGGTGGAAGCCTTTTAAGCAAACCACAGAAAACCCCAGTTCAAAAGGCTCTCGAATCAGACCCGTTAGCAAGTCAACTTGAAACTGCGATTGCAGAAAATGACCCGGATGGAGTAACAAAACCGCCTGTTTGGACAGGTGAAGGAGTACCAGTAAGACAACCTTCTCAACCTGTAATAGATGAAAGCAATATATGGCGTGGGAAGAGTGCTGAAGAATCTGCACAGGTTTTTGAAGAAACAAGAGCGCAGGAAGAAAGAATCAGGCAGTCTCCACAAGGGAAGATAAAACTCAGGGAGCAACTTGCTACTCTTGAAAATGAACTCAGAACGGAATTTGCGTCAAAAGAACCTGAGATGATTGTATCAGGTTTAACGCCTGCTGATATGAGAGGTATTGAAGAATCAGTATTCAAGGAATGGAACGCCAAGGCAAAATCAGAGCAATATTCAGAACCGTATTTAAGAGAACTTTATGCAGGACTTGAAGATAATGCCTTTAAACTGTTTGCACAAAAAGCAGCGCAAGCTGATTATACAAGTCCACCTATAGAAGAGTTCCCACCACCTAAAAAATACAGTTCCAAGAAAGAAGCTATCGTATCTATTAAAGCAAAGAAACTCAATCCTGATGATTACGATATAGAAAAATCGGGTAATAAATGGATTGCAAAACTTAAAGAGAAAGTGGTTGAAGAAATACCACCTATTGTTGAAGGTGCAGGTGCAGCCGGAGTACGAGCGAAGATAGCGGCAAGTCGGCAAGCTCCTGTGAGACAAGCATCTATTGACGAAACCCAGGGGCAAGCAATTCCTACTCAAGCAGGAAAAGCAGTTGAGCCGAAGGCAGAAACAAGACACACAATGACCGAGATTGAGATTGACGAATACCCGGACTACGTGAAATCAATACAGCTTGTAAAAGAGGCACAGAAAAGCGGAGAACACATCTTTGTATATCCTGATGCTGAAACTCTGAGATATATATCCGGTAAAACCAGACCTGAAGGCGTAAAACACTTTGAGGTATTCCCTGACGGTAAGGTTGAGGTGGTAACGCCTGCAAAGGCTACAGCCCCTAAGCCTGCCGAGCCGACTCTCTCAAAAGCCCCCACAATAGAGAAAACCGAAAAGGCGGGTAAGGGTAAGGCTGAAACTGGGGCGGTGAAGGTCGAAACGGAATTTAGTGATATTTCTGGCGAAAAAGTAGTCGAAGTAACCGAACCGAAGGTAGAAGAAACCAAAGCGAAAGAGGAAAACCGGCTTGAGAAACTTGACGAAGCAAAAACCGAATACACGCTTGAAGATGGAAGCCCGATTCTTGTTAATGAAATTTTTTATAATACGGACTTTAAAAATGATAAAAGAAAAACAGCGATAGACCTTTTAAAGAAAATGAGGTCTCTAGTTCCTGAATTTAACAAAGCCCCAGTTTTTACCGTTGTCGATGGTGGATTCTTGGAATTTAAAGATAATTATGTTTTCAGATTTTTGCCAGACGCTTTAGGTGTTGATAAAGAACAGGTAAAAAATGGTGATAAAATAAGGGTCGATTTAGAAGGTCTTATTGAAGGTAAAAAGAAAGATACTTTTTATGCTAAGAACCCAGATGGATGGAAAAAACAAACTGGAGAAAAATTTAATATTGAAGGCTATCCCGATTTAGATTTCTTTATATCTAAAGGTAAATATAGACGAAGTACGGTAACAGAGGGTAGGTCTGGCTTATCTGTTGGTGATTTTTATAATCCTAAAGATGAATTGAAAACCTTTCTTGATAGAGCAAAAGAAAATGGTGAGGACATATATGAACTTATTAAAAACAAGTCCGGTGGTGAAATATCTCCTTTATATTTGCCAAAGGCTGAACAGAAAAAAGCTTTAAAGGAAGCCAGAATAAAAAAGCTGAAAAACTCTCTCGAAAAAGAAATGCCTGAAGCCGAAGCCGCTGATACCACAAAGGCCGACACGAAGTTTTCCATATCCAAACAGAAAGGAGTAACAATAGATGAATCAGGAATTAACATCATCAGATCAGAGCTTGAAACTGAAATTGGAAGAAGAATCGGAGATGGAATCATTACGCAAGTTCTATACATTCCCGAATCCGCCTCGGTTCAAGGCAGATTACAACCCATCCCCCAGAGAAGTGGACGAATACCTACTGGGGAGAATGAGGAGTTGCATGACAATGTTTCTAAGACAAGCGAATATGATTCACGACAAATACAGAAAATTGCGGGAACCTTTGGAAAACAAATTATCTGGATAAAAATAGCAGACCCTGTTTTAAGTAAAGGGATAAATGGAATAGTTACAGATAAACTTCCAGATAAAATTTTCATTAATATTGCATCAACCGATCCGCATTTAATAGTTTTGGGGCATGAACTTATTCATAAGATTCAGTTTGAAAGTCCTGAATTATATGAAGAATTAAAAGGTTATTTGATTCCTCAGATGGATAATATAGATGAGTTTAAGTCCTTGCGTCAAGATTCGGAAAAAAAGATTGGGATATTAAATAGAATAGAAGATTCCAGAGTTTATGAAGAACTTATTTCAGAGTTCTCAGGAGAGCAATTTATTAATAAGGAATTCTGGGATGATATGGCAGAAGTTAATCCAACCTTGTTTGAGAAAGTCGCTCAGATTGCAAAACAGATTATAATTAAAGCCATGAATACTTTAGGTATTAACAGTAATGTAATATCCAAAAAGTATTTCAAGGACATCAACAAATCAAGGAAGATGCTTGCAGATGTTATGAATAAGTATGCCAAAGAGAAGGGGAAGCCAAAGGATATTACAAAGACTGATGAGGGCTTACGATTATCAGTATCCCTGTCAAGTCCTGAACATTACAAACAGAGCATATCAGACAACATACAAGCATTTAAGGCCGCATGGAAAGACAGGAGTGTATATCAGAAGAATCCGGGTTTTATTGAGAACGCTTTCAGGATTGTATTCGGTTCACCTGAACTTTCAAATCATCCTGTTATGCAGGCTCTTTCTGATACTTTTATAGAGAGAAACGCATGGTTTAATGAGAACTTCAAAGCATTCGCTGATATAGGCGACTTCCCTGAATTAAAGAAAGAAGAAACATGGACTCAGACTTTAGACGGTCTTACCGATGAACAGTATGAAGCTTTTCTTGAACTTGATAAAGAGCTTGATGAAGGCGGGTATCTGCAAAGTGAAGCTCGTGTTCACATGGATAAGATGAAAACCGACCCTGTTATTAGAGAAGCATGGGAAGCCAAGACTGCCAGAATGAACAAGGTTTGGGATACACATATGTCCATTATACGGTCTGAATTAAACGAGATTGAAGAACGAGCTTTAGTAAAAGAAGTTCAGCCTGTATATCCGATAGTATCATGGGAGATTGACGAAAAAACGGGTAAGTTTGATATGAACAAGCCTGTTACCTTAAAAGATGTTTATGATATTATGGGAGAGATAAAAGAATACGCATATTCACCAAGAATCAGGGAGCATGGTAAATATGTTGTCAGAGCCTTGATGCCTTCACAGGGTAGAGAATATATGAAGTTTGCCAAGAATCTTGTTGAAGCAGAAAAGCTTAAAATTCAACTTCAAGATGAAGGTTGGGGCAACATATCTATATCGGAAGATACAAAATCTATGCCTGAATCGGTTCTTGCCGGACTTAAGGAAATGGATATTGTTCAGATTATTAATTCAGCCATGAATAAGACCGATAACGAAGCTGTTTCGGATGCCTTTGGTAAAGAAATTACAGATGCAGTTCATTCTATTATACTTGCAAGAGGGTATAGAAGGCACACGATAGGTCGTAAAACAAAGATTGTTGAAGGATATGAAACAGACCCAAGAAAAAAGACCATGACCTATTTCACGAATACCGCCGCTGGACTTGCTAAAACCAAAGCTGCAAAGCAAGCTGTTCAAATTATGGCAGGTGGTATAAATGAAGGCACTCCGGAAGGATACAGAATTTCCAAGTTATTAGGAGAATATCATAAGAAGCCAATACGGGCAGAAGAAGAAAACACCTTATATGAATCTGCAAAGACTTATATTTCCGATAACTTAAGGAATATTGAAGATGCCGATAGAGCCATAGCCTTTGTTAAGAAACTCGCAACATTCAAGTATCTGGCATATACTTTACGGGCTCCGCTTGTAAATACCACAGCTCTTATTACAACCGTACTGCCTTCTATTCATCAGTATGCTACAGAGGGTAAGGGAAATTTCACAGATATAATGAAAGAAATAGGTATTGCTGGAAGAGATTATGTTAATGTTATGAGGGGAAAACGAGGATTTCTTTCGCATTCAGAACAGCAGTTTATTGATGAAATAAATCGGAAAGAATATGATGACCCTCAGATGGTCAGGGATATGATGACCTCAATGCAGTCAACTTCCGGTAGAACTTTTGACAATATTATCCAATGGGGCATGATACCTTTTAAAGCTACAGAACAATGGATGCGAGGGCTCACAATGCTGGCAGGTTATAGAGTTGCCAGAAAGAACGGCATGAGTATAACAGATGCAAGAGAAGCGGGTGTAAAAGCAGCAGGACGGGCTCATGGAACTTATGGTAAAGCCACAAGACAATATTGGGCTCAAGGTACTCATCCGGCTGCAAGAATAGGACAGGTTGCAACTACGTTCTTAAAGTTCCCACAGAATTATCTGAATCTATTATACGATTTAGGATATGAGAAAAAGAATATCAAGGCTTTCACATGGGCTCTTGCGGCTCCTATCGTACTTGGTGGTGCTGCTGCTATTCCTTTCAAAGACAATATAGTATGGATGATAAATGCTCTTATGAAAGGACTTGATGATGACAGAGATATAGAAAAGATGGTGTATGATGATGTCAGATTATACTTTGGTGCAGAAACCGAGAAGAATCTTCGTACCGGTCTTATGGGTGCAGCAGGTATGGATATCACGGGTTCACTTTCCATGAACTTAGGACTCCCAACTGATCTTTTAAGTCTTACTGGAATCTTCGGTGGTATGGCAAAAGAAACTTATAAGGCTGGCCATTTTGTTAGAACAGGGCAATATAGCAAAGCTTTAGAAACTGCATTACCTTCTGGGCTTGGCAACATATTTAAGGCTATTCGAGAACTTGATGGAGCTACGACATCAACAGGTGGAAGAGTATGGAATGAAGACGGTACTCCTTATATCCCGTCTTCCGGTGAAACTGCTTTAAGACTTGCTGGGTTTAGGGGTTCAACTCGAACTACAACACAGCAGAGAGCATGGGAAAGTACCAGAGAGGAAGACAGATGGCACGATTCAAGAAATAAGATTTATGAAAGGTACAAATCTTATCTCGCTAAAGGTGCAAGAAGTGAAGACGAATTCAAGTCTGTTATGTATGATGTTTCTAAGTTCAATAAAGCTATCATAGCCAGAGGCAGAGTGGGTATGGTAGCCTTTATTAAACCACAACAACTCAGAAAAATAACCAGAGATATGATGCGTCAACCAAAGTCTGAATTAAGAAAAAAGATGGCAAGATGAAGAATTCCTACTAAATAGGAATTCTACAGCACTCCGCCGTAAAGCTTACAGTCGCCTATTTTTCTCATGGCTCTATGCACAAACTTGAATATATTGTCATAGGTTAAATCGCTTATTTCAGGCATACATTGAGCCTCTACGGCAAGAGCAAACACCTTCTGCAAAAGATACGTCTGCATTTTGTATTCATCCGAGAATTCAAGAACCGACATATCAAAGAAACAGTCTGTAATATCCGAGTAGTCCCCTTTATACCAGCCTTTTTCCTTGCACTCATCACCAAGAGCCGTACCCGGATACGGGGAGAATATTGAAGCCCATGCGTAATCAGGCTTACATTGCATATTAACTTCAAGTGTGAGCAAGTCTTCTTCAATCGTACTCGTGCAAAGGCCAATCATATTCTGGATCATCAATTTAATATCGTATGCCCGTAATATATTTGCAGCGTCAATTGCCTCTTTATTTGATGTGTGTTCCCGCCCTATCAGTTTACGCAGTCTATCGCTTGCAGTTTCAAGGGCTATCCTGACAGACAGGCAGTTAGCCTCTTTTAACAGTTTAACACGCTCCTGTGTCACCTGAGAGGGTCTTAAGTGGCAATGGAATGGTATGCCTATCCTTCTTTTGTACTGGTCTGAGAAGTCCTTGAGCCATTTCAAGGACACTCCGAAGCAGGAATCCTGAAAATATACGAACTCAGGTCGGACAGAATCTATTTCAGCTATCACATTATCTACAGAACGGAACCGAACTTTAGGTAAATCAGGATACATTTTCAACCACTTAGCATTAAAACAGTAGCGACAGGAATGGGGGCATCCGCGCGAAGTTATGAAGTCCCGTATCTTCATATCCGGAAAATCAGTTCTGTCAGGCCAAGGAATTGAATCAATAGTTTGATATTTATCATAAGAACCACCTAAAAAACCATCCAGTGTTGTTTCTGCCTCTCCCGGAAAGGTAAAATCTGCCCAACCATAGCCTTCTGGGAAAAAAGTTACATCAGGGCCGCCAACAATAATCTTACATGAAGGCAATATAAGTCTCATCTTTTTTGCAAGAGAAATAAACCTATTCTGGTCGCCGGTCATAACTGACATACCAATAACATCTGGCTTCCACATCCCTGCAACAATAGTGGCATCTTCAAGAGATGTAATACGAGTTTCGGCTCCGGTTTGCTTTGCTACAGCAGATAAATAACAAACTCCAAGGTTCTCCATAATCTTTGACTTGCACACGAACAGAATCTTCATTCATCCTCCCACAATTTTAATACCGCCTATTTCCTCAAGTTTATTGTTTTGGAAAAATTGTATCTCGTAATGATATGTTCCATCGCTTTTCAGGATAGCATCGCTTATCCAAGCGTATGGAACGGGTTCCCCTTTCCTACTCACAGATATAAACACTCCCGGATAACCGTCTAAGGTGTTTACATCTATCCCCAAGAATTCCTGTTGCATACGGATGCTGTCATCATCTCTGGTTATATCCACACCAAGAGAAGCCATTATCTTCAAAAGACCTTCTTCGAGAACGGCAACGGCTTTGGTTAATGGTTCGTCATGGAATTTTGCCTGTTTCTGCATCCGGGATTCTAACTCATCAGCACTAATTGAATATCTGTCTTTTATATCTTCCATTATATTATCTCCATTTTATAGTTTTCATAAATTCATTAGCTTGTTCAAACATTTTATATTGTGTCGCCAGAATTTTTTCTGCTGTAACCGCAGCATCAATATATTTTTTTGCTGATAAGATAAAACTATTGTCTCTTTTACTTTTAACAAATGGAGTTGGCGGTTGGTTTATGCAATCAGCGGCAATTTCAATCCCAAACATATCTGTCAGGAGATCAAATTTTTGATCTAACATATGAATATCTTTTTGTAGAGTTGATAGCCTTCCACTAAAACTACCCATCTGCATGTTGAGATTACCCATAACTTCAAGATTTTTCTGTAATGTAATTTCGAGAAGTCTGTTGTCTTTATTTGTAGTTTGTTTGGATTTTATAATCTTTCGGAATAGATTTAACCACATTATATCACCTCCAGTTTCATCACAAAGCCCATTGCCAAAACCTCGTCCTTCGTAACCGTTAATTCTGGTATGGCAACAACGAACTTTGCATTCCAGTCCCTAATGTAAGACAACTGCTTCATGATTTCCTCTTTAAGGTTCCACGCCAAAATTAAGACATATTCAGGCTTTATAGATTTTAGGTGATCTTCGTCACGAACCGATATGTGACTGCCCGGTAAATATTTTCCAACTTTATAGGGAGACCTGTCAACCACAAATGGCAGGAGATCGGAGCGAATTCCGCAATAATTTAAAAGTGTGCTGGCTTTTGCAGGAGCCCCGTATCCAACTACGGCTTTACCGAGTTTCTTCTGCTCAATCAAGAAGCTCACAAGGTCGGTCTTAATCTTGTTTACTTTGTATCGGAAGCCGGAATAATAGTTTAGATTGTCCATACCATATTCTCGTGAGTTTATTCTATCCATTTTATTTCGACAATCAAAATGTAACCAATGATTACGATTCATACTATGACCTGCATATATTCTCAAACTTCCACCATGTTCAGGAATTTCATCAGCATCAAAGATTAATAATCCATGCTGTATAAATATGGCAGAGACAGTCATAAGGGAGAAATACGAAAAATGCTCTGCGTAAAATTGGTCGAACTGGCATCCTTCGATTGTCCTCATCAGATGCGGAAACTCAAATACAGCAACACCATCTGGCTTTAGGGCAATCCGTACGCCCTTAACGAAGTCGTTTATATCCGGTTGATGCGCAATGACGTTAATGCCGCAGATTAAATCGGCATTGTCGGGATGTGACATTGCCGCAGTAGATGTAAAAAAAGACAGACTTTTTATCCCTTTCTTCTCAGCTTCTTCTGCTGGCCCATCTGCCGGTTCAAAGCCCAATACATCACACCCTCTCTCTTTAAACCATTGCAATAGATAGCCGTCGTTACTCCCTATTTCGAGCACCTTGCTTTCAGTTCCAAGCCCGAATCTCTCACACATCTTATCCGCAAACTCTTTTGCATGGCTGACGTTCGATGGACTCTGGGAGCTGAAGTAGACGTAGTCGTCCTTGAATATCTCCGAAGCTTTCTTGCTTTCCGGAACCTGAACTAGAAAGCATTGGTCACAAACATATGCCTTGAGAGGATACGTGGTCTCTGGCTCGTTTAAGTTTGAAAGAAATGAATTACTTGGCGGTTGATATCCCAAATCTATGAACTCATGCGTTAATTCTGCATTACAAAACCGGCACTTAATCTCTGTGATGTAGCCCATATTCTTCCTCATAATCGTCTATATTTTTATTTGTTAATATCAATCCCTTTTCAAAATATGCCTTATACCATTCGATTGTTTCCACAACAGCAGGAACCATTCCCCACACAGGTTCCCAGCCCAACTTTCTACTCTCAACACTATCAATTTTGAGTTTATAAACCATAAATTTATGCGTTGGTTTGTTATCAACTTCAAATTTTACATTCTTCCATCTTGCCTGTGCTATTTCTAAAACTTCCAAGACTGTCATTTCGTGAGTTGGCCCAAAGTTGAAACACTTATTAACATCATTCCCCTTTAATATTTCTTTCCCCAAAAGCAGATACCCCTGTAACGCTTCAAGAGTGTGTTGAAATGGACGAGTAGCGTTTGGAGTGTGTATAACAACAACTTCTCCTTTAGCTGTAGCTTTCGCAATATCAGGAATTAATCTTTTCTCTGAAAAATCACCACCACCTATAACATTCCCACACCTACCCACAGCAATATTCATGTCAAAACTTTTACGATAACATTCAACAATATGTTCAACACAAACCTTACTTGTGCTATAGGGGTCATCACCACCAAGAGTATCTATTTCTCGATAGGCGTAATTCCACTCGTTGTTTAAATAGACTTTATCGCTGGTCGCCATAACAACACCCTGCACACTCGGACATTGACGGCATAACTCAAGCATATGAACCGCACCCATGACTGTATATTGAAAGGTTGATTCTGGCTCATTAAAGGTGTTCGCCACTATTGCTCGTGCTGCTAAATGGAAGACTATGTCTGGTTTTAAACTGTTTATTTCATCTATAAGCGAAATGTCACTATGTATGTCTTTTTCAAGAATATTATGTAAGTCTATAATCTCATAGTGTGTTGGAGGTGGATGTGGAGCATGACTTATCCCAAACACTATAGCCCCCATGCGCTTCAACCAAAGAGCCAACCAACTTGCCTTATATCCAGTATGCCCTGTAATTAAAACTCGCTTATCTTTATAGATATTATCAAACATCATCCCCTCCTTTCTTTAACCAAGGCGCATTACCCTCATCCCACAACCGCTGTAACATACCAAGGTCGTATAACGTATCCATGCATCCCCAATAGCCAGTATGTTCATAAACCATCATTTCACCCATTCGTGCTATTTCTTCAAGAACACCATATTCAAGATCGCATTGTTCGTCTTCTTTGAGGTAATCGAATATCTTTCTATTAAAAACATAAAACCCTCCATTTACCGAAATTGCCTTGTTGTCTTTTTTCTCTGAAAAGGAAATAACTTCTCCTCTATTGTGATGGATTTCCCCGAATCTTGGCGGTGGCCTTACACCTGTTACAGTCACCATTTTACCATGCTCATTATGGAAACTAAGAAGTTCATTGATGTCTATATCTCCAACACTATCTCCATACGCCAGCATGAAGGTATCGCCTCTGATATATTTCTCAACTCGTTTCAGTCTTGCGCCTTTCAATGTGTTGAGCCCGGTATCGGAAAGGATAACCCGCCAGTTATCTTTCACGTTCAAAGGGAATTCATGCAATGAACCAAGCTGGTCTTTACTGAAATAAACATCATGGTTGATTATATCAAAGTGAGAAAAGTATTCCTTAAATTTTTCCTGTTTATACCCAAGCGCAAGCACAAAGTCGGTAAAACCATAATGAGCGTAAATCTTCATTATATGGTGTATCATTGGTTTCCCGCCTATCTGCACCAAGGGCTTTGGCAAAAATTCAGTTTGCTCCCTCAGCCTCGTTCCGCTTCCTCCGCATAACACCACGACAGGAATACTCATAATTTCACTCCTTAAATATAAAATATATTTCCGTTCTCATTTCTTTTAAATTATTATATGTTTCAAACTTTAATCGCCCCATTACATCTGTAACTACTTCGCCAATAATTTTCTTAGATTCATGCTCTATCCTCGTCCGTATTTCTTTTTTTGCGTATTCAATAATTCCTTTTAAAATATCCTCGCTCATTTCACCCTCCTGATTCCCGGCGATCTCTTTGGTTTTTTCTTCTTTCTCGCAAAACGAATCTAAATTCTTCACATGCTGCAACTTCAAAAACACCATAAACATTGTATAAGATATATCCTTTAGGATATTCATTTATTCTAACAGTTGAAGGTAAAGCTAATAAATACGGCATATCTGATGGTTCTACCAATAGGATATAAGGAGGATACAGACCCTTGCTCTGTAAATCTCTTCCCATATCTCGCAATTCTTTTATCGTTTTCATTTTATCCTCCGAAGAAAACCTCCTGGCGCACTCGTTATCAATGCTCTTTGCTCCACTTCTTTATCCACAATGAACTCGTCATTATCTTTCATAAACTCCTGAACTGCCGAATATGGGTTATTCCCTTTGCCCCAAGGTCTATCTTGGTTCTTATCCAGATGTCCATAAAATTCAATAGCGGTGTCGAAGACCACGATGTAAGACCCTACCGACACAAGGGGTGAATAGAGTTTCAGTTCTTGTAATACATGGTCATGTGTGTGGTTTGAGTCAAGGGAAATAAGAACTTTTTCATCGAGCCTAACGATTCGCCTTACTTCTTCAAATATTTTTTCATCTATACTTGAACCTTCAAAATCAAATACATCTAAACCACAAAGGACTTTTTTTGCATGTTCTCTAATCTCTATATCTATTGCTATCAATATTCCAGCCACTCGTCCTAACATATCAGAATAGAACTTTGTCATGCCGCCAAAAGCGATACCAGTTTCAATTATACAATCCGGTTTTATCTGCCAAATCAGTTCCTGCATCACCATCAGGTCTGTTGGATATTGCAGTATGGGTATGCCACAGTAGGTGAAGTTCTTAACGAAGTTTGTTCTGACAAGACTCCCAGTAAAATGGAAAGCATCATAGTCGAGAAATCCACATTGCAGATTCTTCCTTACCTGTTCGTCCCGGTCATGGATGTAAGTCTCAATTGGATTCATTTTAGCATTTCCCTTTTTGGAATATAGCCCTAAGACAATCTATACATCTTTCATTCCAGTAAATACTTTTATTGAAAAGATAACAGTACTCACCATCTCCATCTGCATTATGCCGACACTCTGGGTCACACCTTGACTTATCATCATTATCAACTGTTATTTCTATAATAGGTAAAATTCTTATCTTCATTTAGCTTATCCCCCATTGTATTAAGAATTTAATTTCCTGCATCATCTCCCCCCAATCCTTTTTGGCAAATCGCCAAATAATGTTTAGCGACTTCATGCCCCTCATATCGCCTGATAACCTCTCGGAAGCACTTTGCGGCAGTTTCGTAATCACCCTTCTTCATCCTCTTGTTCTGATGGAAATTCACATTAAGGTTTATCTCATACGCCTGTCTTTCAACATCAGCAGGATCAGCCCCATTACAGTTAATTATGTATTTCTTATCTATAATATCCCCTATTGCTTGCTTTTTTATCCATCCGTTCTTTATACAATCATCATAGAGTCTTGAGCCATGCACAGGAGTCGCCATATTGATACCTGCCCAACAAATATCCGTATCCAATAAGAACTGTTCTGTCTCCCTTCTCATTGCTTCTGTCTCTCCTGGCATACCAAAAACTATAAACGCATGTATAAAGAACCCCTGTTTCCTCAAGGCTTCTACCGCTGGCTTAACCTGAGATAATTCCAAGGGTTTGTTTATCAGCTTCTTTAAGACGAACTCACATCCACTTTCAATAGCCAAGTAAGCCGTGTCTGCCCCGGCATTCCTCATAAGTTCTGCCATCTCATCGTCTATATACCTGACGGATAGACCGTTGGGCATTTCGATACGGAGATTGAACCGAGCGAGTTTCCGGAACAGGTCTTTTGCCCTGTCTTTGTCTATCAATAGTTGGTCATCGTAAATTGTTAGGACATCCATCCCAAGTTCTTTTACCAGATATTCAACATGGCTTATTATCTTATCCACACTTGCAAATCGCATCTTCTTTCCATGTATCTTGGCGTTACTGCAAAATGCACATTTCCAAGGGCAGCCGCGTGAGGTTACGAGGAAGTATTGTTTATGTTCTTTGCTGTAATCCACGAAGGGAGAGAAGGCTTGTTGCATGTTGTAATCGTAATTACTTACGAATGAGTAATCTATATCAATTACATCGTCTAAGTTCTGGATATACGATATTTTAGGGACTACTCCACGACCAAGACTATCTTTTGTGATCCAAGAAGGATGACACAGATTCCATACATCAAAGTCCCTATCTGACAACAAGAATCGAAGCGGCATCTCACCTTCTGAATAACATATAGCGTCAAGGTCTATCTGTTCGGCAAGTATTTCTTCATACGAATAAGAAGCCGCTGCGCCACCAAGTATAGTCAGGATATGCGGATAAGATTCCTTAATCATTTCAAGAATAGACTTTAAATGCTTGTACGAGTTGTCGAACATCATGCTGAATCCAACTATATCAGGATGAAATTCCTGCACAGTCCTGATAATAGCGGCCATATAATTTTCTTCTGCATCGCAGTCTATTATCTTAAAATCTGCAACATCTTTGTTGTAAGTAGCGACACTCAATAAGCCGTACGGGAATGCAAAAAAGCTTCTTATCTTTGGTCTGTTGGAGTCTATATTCTTAACTATATAAGGTAAATTCACGAGCAACACTCTGGGCATCATGGTTGTTTCTTCCTTCTCTTTTTCATATAATTTCTATATGCCTCGTTCTTAATAGCGATGTATTTATTTTCTGCTCTACCTATTGCTTTTTGCATGACCATTCTCGCCGAAACTTCAATTTTTTTATATTCCTCCCAGTGTTTGTCGTATTCTGTGAGCTTTTTCATAATATCCCCCTACTCGTCTTTGGCTTTAACATCATTTCTTCAGACACCTTATCCCATTCGCTTATCATGGTTTCGGTTGAGTAAATTCTTCTTGCTGATTCCCTTGCGGCGACAGAAAGTTCTTTCCTAAGTTTACGGTTGTCGTATAGAAACTTGATATTATCCACATAGTCATATTCGTTCATTGAAGTTAGGCCATTAATACCATGCTCAACTATCAACTTTTCGGCTTGGTTGTCCATAACAACAGGCACAACACCCGCTGCCATAGCTTCACCTAAAACCTGCTCACAAGTGCCGTAGTGATCTGGTCTTAAAGGATACCCGAATAAGTCAAACTCAGCAAGATAAGGAGCCACATCATCGACTTTGCCAGTAAACGTGAATTTTTCATCACTTACTTCTCCTGTATTATTTTCTCCTACGATAGTAAAATGAACACCAGGTATGTTAATTGACATACACATTTCTATGAAATTCGGATGAAGTTTTTTCCAGTCAACCGTACCAACATATCCGATATTAAATCCCTTATGCTTCTTTGGTTTAATTTCAAAGAATCTTGTCATATCCCCTGTTGACCAGATATGCCTTCCGTGCCCTTGTATCGGAGATACGTCAAGAAATAAATCCGGATAGGCTAAAACACTCTGCGGAATGTCGTATTTCTTGTGAGCCCAGAAAACAAGACGGCAATCCGGAACAGGCTTTGAAAAGAGTTCTGCCAACATTGGATGATCCCAGTAGTGTACTA
Organism: Thermodesulfovibrionales bacterium; assembly: GCA_020053565.1. Taxonomy (GTDB): domain Bacteria; phylum Nitrospirota; class Thermodesulfovibrionia; order Thermodesulfovibrionales; family SM23-35; genus VGWZ01. The sequence continues at coordinate 2,939 of JAGVMY010000002.1, read as the reverse complement.
CGACTATATCCGCATTCCCGATATGAAAATTTGTGCCCTCGGTGTGTTGTATGTGGTTCCATCCTAAAGGGACGTCGTTATTAACGCACCATTCACGAGCCTTGTCATTGATATAATCAAGGCATAACAAGATATGCTCATCGCGCCCCTTATTCGCCGCCCCAATCCAGCCCATTATAACAGTCCCGACGCCTAGTCCCATGTGTGGAGTGATATGGAGAATATTCATTTAAAGACATTCCTTAAATTAATATGTTTATGGTAATATCTCCCCAAAATATATCGCATTGGGTTGTACCATTTACGTATCCCAAATTTTGTAAAAGCAGTTCCATAATATATCATGTCATTAAAAACATTTTGAATCTTCATATCTTCTCCTTTGGCTTACAATACATATAAGCCGCCTGCCCTTGATAGGCATGAAGCCTGAACGTGAATTCATAATCCTTAAGATTATCCATTAAATACTTCTCTATCTTCCACAATCCATCTCTCGAATGATAACATGCGACTTCTATCTTTGGCCGATACTTCTTGAACAGGTGCATATTCTGTCGAATAGTATTTAATTCATACCCTTCGCAATGGATAGAAACTATTCTATCCATAACGAGGTCAACCAAAATACCTTCATTTATATATAATACCTTCTGCCTTGCTCGGATATCGGCCAGAGTTGATGGAAGGCATTTGTAAGCATTTTTATTTATAGGGGTAATACAGGATTCTCTTCTATTTATTCTCCATTCAAGAAACGAATTATAAAATACGCACGATGAAGCATCGTCCCAATATAAAGACCTTATCCTGTTCTTGTCTTTTACTGTCAGCTTACCCGCAAACCAGCCGTTTGATATTCCCACTTCCGGATATGCTTCGATTATATCCCACACCGGCACTACATCTTCCCAACCCGCCTCATTGAGTGTCTTGGCAATAGGATAGTAAGGCTCTGTGGCTACGCATACCGCAACAAGAACATCTTTCGGAAGCGCCTCAAAGGAGCACATCTTATCCATAACATACGCAGGCCGGATGCCAAGTTCATAGAAGATTTCCTTTGCAAGTTTACCGAGATTGCCTTTGCCGTATAGGACTAACGGACGATCAACCTTGCGGGGCTTCATTCCATCCTCCCTAATATTTCTTCTGCGTATGCGTCAATATCATCGCAAGCCCCATACGCAAGTTGTTGGCATACTCCACACATCCTCAAAAGACTTCTTGCTTTTGTCAGGTGCATAATCCGATAATCCCTCAAAAGTTTTCCGTTCCAAATACTTTTAAAAGACTCTTTTTTCAAATCACCAAGGAGCATTGAATGCTTCCAATCCAAAAAACATGCCGATACCGTTCCGTCTGAATTGATTGAAAGAGAGTAGAACAGATATGAACACACCTGAACTTCTTTTATCTCCTGCCCATATATACCGATTTCTTTCTGTACACCCTTAACATCGAACTCTGGCCAACAAGGACTAAGATGTTCAATGAATATCCGATCTGAAATATCCCCAAAGTCTTTCATAAATTTTACCTTGGTTCCTTCGGTCATATCATCACCGATTGTTTTCACATAGACTTGGCATTTATCTCTGCTGTTATCATAAAAGTGTTTCACGTTTTTCACATATGCCGGAGAATATTCAGTAGGAACAGATACAAACATCTTATCAAGTCCGGCTTTAATAATCTGAATATTTAGCGTTGGTCTTAAAAGGCTTCCATTTGTAGTCGTATCCACTTGCCCGAATCGTCCTGATTCTTTGGCATATAAAACCATTTCAGGAAACTTGGGATGAAGCAAGGGTTCCCCGTCTTTGTAAAGCCTTAAGGTTTTAATAGGTTCCGGCATAGATGATAAGTCGTCAATAATCTTCTGATACAGATCAAAGTCCATAAGCTGAGGCTTCTTGTATTTGAGGGCTTCTTTTGACCCTGTGGGACACCATTGGCAGTTTGCGTTGCAGATGTCAGAAGGGTCAAGGAACACGAGATACGGTGTTGATAATGGGATTACGGTTTCGAGCTTTGTCCTGCCTTCAAAATCAATTCTCGGCTTAATTTCAGCTTTCATAAGCTCCTTTGTGATGTAGGCTATTGGTTTCTTTCTTTTTGTAACTTCTATTGATTCAGATAAATTAGACAGTTCTCTGGATAGATTAATGCGGAGAGTTTCAAGCGGGATTGTTTTCATGCCTTCCATATATATTAACCTTAAGGTTAAGTCAAGCTAAATTATGCAAAATGATGCAAATATAAATTCCATGCCCCATACACAGCCAGAAAGCCTATGGCATAGATAAGCAATGTTACTAAAACCATTATGATTTTATCTTTCATGGCTCGACCTTCTCCTTACTTTTTTCATCTCATCAATAAATTCATCGAGAGATAAATACCTGTTCGGCGTATGAGGGAAATGATAGCCCCAAGTTCTGAGTTTACCGTCTTTGTCGTGAGTAGTTAAATACACCCAATCGTTAATTTCAGGATTCCATCCCTGCGCTTGTGCATGACCTTGGCCAACAACATAGCTGTCCATAAGGACTATTCTTGATGGCTGTCCCGTTTGCATCTCGTATGACCAAGCATCATCAATAGCTCTCGGAACACAGGGCCTTTCCCATTCCTGTCCCCAAGAATAGTTCACCCATAAGGTTAATGAAAAAGCCCAACAGATTATGGCACTAAGCAACCAACGGGATAGTTTAATTTTCATCTCTCATCCCTCTCCGGTGGAACCGGAACATGCTTCGAGTAAGGGCCACCGTTGTTTCTGTCTGGGTAAGTTTTAATTCTTATAAGGTCTACACTACCTTGATATTTAGTTAAGTCTATACCAGCAACAGCGAAGGCGTTACTTTTAGATACGTCTATCTTGTCTTTCTTTTTCATGTCTTTATCCTTTCAAGCTCCTGCTTCAAGCTCACCTT
>JAGVMY010000129.1 GCA_020053565.1 Thermodesulfovibrionales bacterium | reverse complement strand
TACCATATAACTCAATCAAAAATTACAGTAGGCTCAGGGAAGTTCATCGGAAAGGGCTATCTGAAAGGCACACAGGGCCCTTTCAGATTCCTTCCTGAAAAGCATACTGACTTCATATTCGCAGTCTTTGCTGAGGAGTGGGGATTTATAGGGAGTATCATCTTGTTACTTCTCTATCTTATTTTAATACTAAGAGCACTCGATACAGCGAGGAAGGCAAAAGATGAGTTCGGGAGGTTACTCGCACTCGGTATTACCTTTATGTTTTTAATCTATTTTTTTGTGAATGTGGGAATGACATTGGGCATTATGCCAGTTGTGGGCATACCGCTGCCATTTATGAGCTATGGAGGCACTGCTCTCCTGTCAAATCTCTTATCAATAGGAGTACTCATCAATATAAGGACTCGCCGCTTTTACCTCTTTTAGAGAAAATTTGGTATAATTAACTTCTCTTTTAGTGTTTACTATTTGCTGTTTTCTAACGGCGGTGTAGCTCAGGTGGTCAGAGCATGCGGCTCATATCCGCAGTGTCGCTGGTTCGAGTCCAGCCACCGCCACCAAGCCCCATAAGGTTTTGAGCCTCTGCCCTCATCATCTATAACCCTGTCCTGTGCTAATGTTCGTACTAATCTCATCCAGTCTATCTAAAACACAGACAGCCATCATCCTATGTTCCTTTAAAGAGAAAAGATACTTCTTGGTAGTGTTTAGGTTCGTATGCCCTAACAGTTCGCTTACCGTAACAATATCCAGCCTCAAGTTATCAGGGAATTCTGTAGAAGCCGGTCGCCGAGAGACGAAATGTCTCTTCGGCCCGGCTTCTGCTGTCCCCGGTTCTGACATAATCATTAACAACTTCTAAAATATTTGTTATAATATAAAAAAATCTGTGAGGTAAAAATATATGACGGATCCATCCAATCAAGAAGAGGAAAAAATGTAAATCGTCCATGGCAAGTTTTGTGATTATCTGTGAAAGTTGAGGCGCTGTTTTTTTAATATATTCAACCTTTGCCCTGCAATCATTCAAAAGTGTCGATGTATTATAAAGGAGTGAAGTCTGTAATGATAACATACAATCTTCTGCATCATTCCCCATCTGATATAACGTCATTAACGCATTTTTAACATTCATATCCTCTTTCATAGTATTCCTCCTCTATGTAGTGAGCGTTTGAACAGTATATCAAATTACCAGTTACCAGGCCATCTGCAAGAATTCATAACTATTCATATAAATGCCATTTTAGGACATATCTCATTGATTTCAAATGATTTATATTAAAGAGTGTATCAATTGAGGAAGATTACACTTGGGAAAACACTATTTTGGGCTAATCAAGATCAGTAAGGCATGGCAATCTAAAGCATTTCCGTTAATATCTTTTACTGCTTTTTCATAGGCTTTTCTGACTTTTTTCATTTTTATGTCTAAAAGCAATCCGATGTCAACACACATCCTGTAGAGAGAGTTGGTTTCTAATGGTATGATTTTTAGATGGTGAGACATTGATTTATATTTTTCGATCATTTCTTGCAACAGATTTTTATCCGGTTTCTCCTCAGTATCTGCAACTTGCAGAATGGGCATAATGGTCAGGGTGTCGTGGGTAAGATTGAGCTCCTCACGGCTGATAACTAACTTCTTCCCTATCTTTTCAAAAAAAGTCGTAAAAAATTTCGATTCAATCCCTCCCTCTGTAAGACTGTTCAGTACAATATTTGTGACCGCTTTCTTCTTCACTAAAAAATAGTCCCTGATTTTACCGGTGTTTTCATCAAATTTCGTACTGACTACATTCTTCAACTCTCTCAGATATTTTTTGCTTGGCGTCTTTATCTTTTTCAATGACCTCTTTCCGTATAGAGTTACAAAGCAGTAAAAGAGGTCCCGATGCAGAAGATTCTTGAGTATTGCTCCCCATGAATAGAATTTTGCCATAGCCTTAATGGTTTCAGTGTGAAGCTCAAAGGCAGTCATGAGCCTTGGTTCAAAGACAGCATGGTGGCCATCATATTTTGACCAATCTGTATGGATTATGCGTCCTTGTTGCGCAAATTCTTCGAACAGGGGTGTCCCCGGGATAGGGGTAAGCATCAAAAACTGGACAGAATCTATATCGAGGCGTTTGGCAAACTTCTGTGTGCTCCTGATGGTTTTAATATCATCTGCATCTCCGCCAAGGACAAACATCCCATGTATATTAATGGAGGCATTCTTGAAAGTCTTGATACATTCGACAATATCATCCACTGTCTGTTTTTTATTATAAAGAGAAAGGGTCCGCGGATTGATGGACTCAAATCCCACATATACCATAAAGCATCCTGCTTGAGCCATAAGATTCACGAGTTCAGTGTCTCTGGCAGCATCTGCGCGTATCTGAGCTGACCATTCAATATGAATCTTTTCAGCAATCATCCTCCTGAGAAGGGCTTTGGTTCGCTCCCCGTCTGCTGCGAAATTGTCATCAACAAAAAAGATGTGGCTTCTTTTTGAAGCAACTTCTCTTATTTCCTCAATAACCCTGTCAATAGATTTAAAACGGTATTTTCTGCCAAACATCTGGATGACAACACAGAATCTGCAGCCGAACGGACAGCCTCTTGATGTTAAGATAGGAATACTGGTTTTCTCCCGCCAGTTGTGAACCAAATCGAAATCAGGGATTGGGGCGGAATCTAAATCCTGGATAAGCGGCCGGTCCGGGTTATGAACATAGGCATCGCCTTTTCTGTAGGAAAGACCTTTAATATCATGAAGAGGTATTCCAGATTCAAGGTGCTCTATAAGTTCAATGATTGTCTCCTCCCCTTCACCTCTTACCACATAATCAGCGTATATCAGGCTTTCCTCTGGTAAGAATGTGGCGTGAGGCCCTCCTATCACAACTGGAATTCCCATAGAGCTGAATTTCTTTGCAAGCTGGAATGCCCTCGGTGCAGTAGAGGTAATTGAAGAGATACCGATGAGATCCGCATCTGTCAATATGCTCCAGTCAGGCTCTGCAATATCTTCGACAAATACCTTTGAATTATACCCTTTCTTTTTGAGTAGTGTAGAGAGCAGAATTGTTCCTAATCTGGGCAGAGAAGACCTGCTGTAAATATGAGCCGCTGGTGATTTTGCCTCGATGAAATAAATATTTTTGATTTTCCTCTCCTTTTACAAAATTATATCATATTTTTTTAAAGAATGAAGAAGGGGGGTCATTCAGTTCCCTCCTTTATTCTCTTTTCTTTCGCAAGTTCTCTGATAAACCTTGACCTTGCCTCAGCATTGTTTTTAATGCCTTGCTTCTCACAAAAAACAAGCAGTCCATTGATATCCACATCGATGAGTTCTGGCTCAATCCCGTGTGCCCTTATCTTTTCTATTGATAAATCTAATACCTCTAACCACTCATCATACGTTTTCCCCAGGATCTGAGCATCAACTGAGGTCTCAAGGAGCAAGGGCCACTGCTCTCTTCTGTAAAAACCTATTCCGATAACCATATCTTTCATGTCTGATTTATTTTTCATGGTTTTCATCTCATAGTGTAAGGATCAGGCAGGCAAGCATTGCCATAATACGTTCAGTCATAATAATTTCCTCAGAACGTAAAACAGAAAGGTACTTATTTCTTTTTGGATGTTTTCTT
>JAGVMY010000062.1 GCA_020053565.1 Thermodesulfovibrionales bacterium | reverse complement strand
TGTCCGTATGGATGTTTCTCATCAGGCGGGTGTGAGGCTATCCATATTCCGATGAGCCCGACTATGTTTGATACACCGTCAAAGGAGGAGTGGAATCCGTCGGACGTGATCGCAATAGAATTGGTGAATAAGCCATAGAGAATTTTTGCAAGGGCAACACCGAAGTTTAAGATTAATGTAAGGATAAGAACATTTCTTACATTTTCAGAATAATCTTTTTTTAAAGTATCACTTCCCATTTACTTTTAAACTCAGAAAATTTACCTTCAATGATACATTTTCTCATATTTTTAAAAAAATTAAAATAGAAGTGCAGGTTGTGTATCGTATTCAACCTCATTGAGAGTATTTCCTTTGAAAGAAATATGTGTCTCAGATATCCCCTTGAATAATTTCTGCATGTGTAACACTCGCAATCAGGATCAAGAGGCCCTCTATCTGACTTGAATTCTTCCCTCTTGATACTTATCTTCCCTCTGCTTGTGAACAACGTTCCATTTCTTGCATTTCTTGTTGGCATCACACAGTCAAACATATCAAATCCTGCTTCAACTCCGATAAGTACATCTTTAAGGTCTCCTATCCCCATGAGATATCTTGGTTTATCAATAGGAAGAAGAGATGCGGTGAAATTTATCATCTCGTGCATTTCCTCTTTTGATTCACCAACACTGAGCCCACCCACCGCGTAGCCATCAAATTGAATAGTGATAATCTCTTCTATGCTTTTTTTACGCAGGTCTTTAAAGGTGCTTCCCTGGGTAATCCCGAACAGTGCCTGCCCGGGCTTCTGAAGTTTCTTGCATTGAGTTGCCCATTGTGTTGTCAATTCAAGGGATTTGAGTGAATATTCGTAAGTTGAAGGATAAGGGGTGCAGTCATCGAATGTCATTGCTATGTCTGAGCCGAGTAAAGACTGTATCTCCATTGCCTTTTCAGGTCCTATAAAATGCAATGAACCATCAAGATGTGATCTGAAATGTACACCGTTCTTGTCTATCTTTCTCAAAGCAGAGAGACTGAAGACCTGAAAACCTCCACTGTCTGAAAGTATGGTTCGATCCCAGTTCATAAACTGATGAATGCCTCCGAGTGATGACACAATTTCATGTCCTGGCCTCAGGTAAAGATGATATGTGTTGCATAATAGTATCTCAGCCCCCATTTCTTTCAACTCATCAGGAGATACAGCCTTCACAGTGCCTTGTGTCCCAACCGCGATAAAGGCAGGAGTATTTATTATGCCTCTAAATGTTTTGCAGAGACATGTACGTGCGTTTTTGTCTGTTTTGATAAGAGTAAATAGTACGTTATCTTTCAATCTTGAGTAAAAATCCTATTTAAAATTTATATGTTGAGTATCAGTTTACATCATCAGTGGTCTTGGAATCGGCCTCAGGGAGCTTGACCGGAGGCGGATTATATCCAACGACCGAACCTGCTCGTACACGCACAAGGTAAGGCGAGAGTGTCGTGCCTGGCAGTGTGCGCACGTTATCTTCAATCTTGATCGGTCCAATACCTGTCCCTGCACCGATGGTGCAGTTCGATCCTATCTCCACCAGGCCATAACGAAATCGGCCGCAACCTTCATAACCGTGACAAGTGATGTGTGTGTAAGCACCAATCAATGTATTGTCACCGATGAAGATAAGCTCCGGACGGAAGTGATCAAGCCATGCCATTTGCATGATCTCAACGTTTTTGCCAATCGTGCACCCCATCCAACGATAGAGCTTATTCTTTAGTGGCGTCCCTTTCATGAGAAACGATACGCCAACTTGCACTAGCACAAGAGTTCTTCTCCATGACGGAAGACTGATAAGCCGCCAGTTGATTGTGTTGGGTTCCTCGGGAGCACCGAGGCCTGAGAAGGTGTATACCCGATTAATCGTTGAAAAGAAGGCGTCGAGGTTCTTTATTCCTTCAGGCGTACGAGGATCGAGAGTGCTTACATCGACCCCTTTGCCTTTTGCCGACTTGCTGATGTAAATCGTGCGACCTCTCTTCTTCGCTAACTTGATCGCGCGCAGAATCATGTCCTCAGTGACCTCGCGCATGACCTGTTTAGGTGTCTTCTCACAAGTAAGGGTTGTCATAACAATGAAATGGACGATGAGATAAATGATAAGAAATTGCTTCTTTAAGCACAGAACGATAATAGCATGATATGTAGAGCTTTTCAAGACAATAGAACAAAGAAAGGGGTCAACTAATGATGTAGATTACAAGCGAATTTTATATTCTTTTATTTTTGCCCTGAGCGTATTTCTATTTATCCCGAGGGTTTTTGCAGCCTTGAGTTGGTTGCCCACAGTCTCTTTAAGGATTATTGAAATGAGTGATTTTTCGACCTCTGAAATGACAGCATTATAAAGATTGGAGTTTTCGAGGTGAGTCATCTCTTTTATGTAGCGATTAAGTTTCTTTTCAAGAAACTCTTTTATTGAACATGAGGTGGCCTCCTGGATGAGAAGGCCTTTCGTCTTATTTCTTGTGCTTCTTGAAGTCACCCGTGTCTTTTTTGTCATATGTTTAATCTTTGGCATAGTGCAGCACTGATTATTTTATAGGTAAGCTCATTACATTTCTACTAAAAAATTATTAAACACGTCGCACATATAAGCAAATCCTGTGCCAGTTTTTATTGCATCCATTTTTTAAATTAGAGTTTTCACTGGCGGAGAGGCAGGGATTCGAACCCTGGATGGAGTTGCCTCCACAACGGTTTTCGAGACCGCCCCATTCAACCACTCTGGCACCTCTCCCTTAACG
>JAGVMY010000035.1 GCA_020053565.1 Thermodesulfovibrionales bacterium | reverse complement strand
TATCTATAGTACTTTAATGTATCTATAGTACTTTAATGTATCTATAGTACTTTAATGTATCTATTTTAAACAATCATCCTTCCACACACAGTTCAATTGATCGCACACCCCTCCTGTAGCAGTACCGAAACAGTCAAAGTTTCCTTCTGCACGCTGAATAGCTCGAATAATATTGTCCTTCTTCATATTGCCAACTTTGATACCTTTTTCTTTGGCAATATCCTTTATTTGTTTCATTGTCATAAATCCCTCCATTACTCCAATAATACTCTATCTATTTCACTATTTTCAAGCTTATGTCAACTGCAACAGCCGAGTGGGTAAGTGCACCAACCGAAATCAAATCAACACCTGTCTCAGCAATTTCTCTTACATTTTCAAGCCTGATATTACCAGATGCCTCGAGTATAACTCTGCCCTTTGCAATCTTCACCGCTTCTCTCATATCATTAACTGTCATATTGTCTAACATCACAATATCTGCACCTGCTTTTATTGCTACTTCAAGGTCATAAAGGTTCTCCACTTCCACCTCAATTTTGACAAGATGATAACTGCTTTTTGCTATTCTTACGGCTTCTTTAATGCTCCCTACAGCCTCTATGTGGTTATCCTTTATCAGGACACCATCAAAAAGGCCAAATCTATGGTTACTCCCTCCACCTGTCCTGACCGCATACTTTTCCATGAACCTTTGGCATGGCGTTGTCTTTCGTGTATCAAGAATCTTTGCCTTAAAGCCTTTTATGCTCTCTACATATAAACTGGTAAGGGTCGCAATCCCGGAGAGTCTTTGCACTATATTGAGACTTACCCTCTCTCCTTCAAGAATAGCCCTGGTCTTTCCGAAAACCTCAGCAAGTACTGCTCCTTTTCTGACCTTATCACCGTCACTATAAAACATCTTGAAACTCATAGAAGGATCTAAACTCCGGAAAACTTCTTTTGCAAAAGGAAGCCCAGCCAGTACAAAATTTCCTTTTGCAATATAGAGGGCTCTTGATTCACTCTCTTCAGGTATCAGGAGGGATGTGGTAATATCACCATGGCCTATATCTTCTTCGATAGCACGATGAATCAGCTCAATCACGCTCGGGGGTATTTCCATCTTACTTCCTTTTGAATAATAAAGAAAGGAAGCCCACCGTCCCACCAAACACCGCACCAAAAGCAAGGGCAGAACGCCAGTCAAGAAGCGTTGTGATATTTCCCTCGATTTTATGAGCTAAAACCAACAGTGATGAAGTATTTTCTGACTTTATATTCCTTGAAGCCATAATGCCAACAGCAGACCTATTCACCGTTGCCTGTTCTCTCGAAATAGTCATAGGGGAAAACGAAAAATTCATAGATACATTGTCGCCAGCAGTAACTGCACTGATACTCTGGTTGAGATTTACATCATTCCCCCTGAGTATGACAGAAGCACACTGTGTCACGTCTGCCCTCTCAGCGTCTATACTTAGTGCGCCCACCTGCTGGAGTTCGATATGTCCCCCCTCAACAACCCTGATGGTACTCTGTTTTATATTAATAAACTCTCCTTCAACAAATTCAAAGTCACTTTTTTCATGCTCTCTTTCTTCCCTGTGCATCATTTCTCACCTCCTACCTCTTTAAGTTTTACAATACTTTTCGCAATCCTCTCTTTTTTTACTATCATCTCCTCATGTTTTATCTTTTCTTTCTCAATAATTTCTCTTGGTGCTCTCTGCAAAAAGTCCTCATTGAGAAGTTTCTTGTTCAATAAAATGATTGATCGCTCAACCTCTATCTCGTCTTTTTTGAGTCTTGTGACTTCTCCCTCAACATTCACTATTCCTTTAAGCAGTATATATATCTCCATGGAACTCTTCACAAAAGTTGCAGAGCCCCCGGGTTTTTTCACATTCATACCTATCTCTATTTCAGCAACATTAGCAAGTACTTTGATATAGTGCACATTTTCATTCAATATCTTCTCTATTGTCTGAGAGTAAGTCTTTATGGATACATTAAATTTCACAGATGGAGAGACATTGAGTTCTCCCCTGATAGTCCTTATTCCTGTTATCGCATCCATCACATAGGACATATCTTCTTCTGCCTTATAGTCCCTTGGAAGATGTCTCGGATAATCAGAAATCATAATACTATCTGTAGTTTTTTCTTTTTCACTTTTCACATGGGGTATTTTCTGCCATATTTCTTCTGTCACATAGGGCATAAAAGGATGGAGCAACCTCAAGGACAAATCAAGAGTAGAGAGGAGGCACTCTATTGTGCTGTTGTTAAAATTTTGATTTTGGAGTTCAGGTTTCGCCATCTCTATATACCAATCGCAGAACTCATGCCACATAAACTGGTATATACTGTTTGCAGCATCATTAAACCGATATTCCTCAAGTGCCCTATTCATATCATCTGCAGTAGCAGCAAGCCTGCTCACTATCCATCTTCGTGAAAGTAATGAGTGTAAAGTTGAAATTGGAGAATCCGGTTTGAAGTTTGAAGTATGAGATTCATAATTCATGATAATAAATCTTGCTGCATTCCAGAGCTTATTCACAAAATGTCTGTATCCTTCAACCCTGTCTTCTGAAAACCTTATATCACGTCCCTGCGCAGCAAAAGCAGAAAGTGTAAATCTGAAGGCATCTGTTCCATATCTGCCCATCATCGTAAGAGGATCAACAACATTGCCCTTTGACTTAGACATCTTCTGACCTCTGATATCTCTGACAAGCGCATGTATGTAAACATGTCTGAAAGGTACATCACCCATAAATTTAAGCCCCATCATGATCATCCGTGCCACCCAGAAAAATATGATATCAAAACCTGTGACAAGAACACTTGTGGGATAAAAGGTCTTAAGATCAATTGTCTCATCAGGCCAACCAAGTGTGGAAAAGGACCAGAGCGCTGATGAAAACCATGTATCAAGAACATCTTCATCCTGAACTAACTCTTCTGAGCCACAATACGGGCACGTCTTTGGTACATTTCTTGATATTATGACACCGTTTTGCATTTTACACTGTGAATTTTGCATTTTCTGACAGTACCATGCAGGTATCCTGTGTCCCCACCATATCTGACGGGATATGCACCAGTCTTTTATATTTTCCATCCAAGAAAAATACGTGTTCTCCCACAACTTTGGTACGATGACAATCTTCCCATCCTCAACTGCTTTGATTGCCTCCATAGCAAGTGGCTTCACATTCACATACCATTGAAGAGTTAATAAAGGCTCTATAATAGTCTTACACCTGTAGCAGTGTCCTATTGAATGTGTGTATCTCTGTTCTTTTTCTATAAGCCCCCTTTCCTTTAAATCTTTAAGGACAAGTTTTCTGCACTCATATCTGTCCATACCTGCATATCTGGCTCCTGCATTCTCTGTCATGCGGCCATCCTTATCTATTACCGTTATGAACTCTAAGGGTTGGCTCTGTTTTTTTGCAATAGCCTCATCATTAAAATCATGCGCTGGGGTAATTTTCACTGCACCTGTTCCGAATGAAGGATCAACAGCAGGATCAGCTATAATCGGGATCTCCCTTTGCGTGAGAGGCAAATGCACAGTTTTTCCAATAACACTTTTGTACCGATCATCATCAGGGTTTACTGCCACAGCAGTGTCACCGAGCATGGTTTCCGGCCTTGTCGTTGCTACGGTGATATGTCCACTATTGTCTGAAAGAGGATATTTTATAAATGTAAGCTTGCCTTCTAATTCTTCGTGTTCGACTTCAAGATCTGAAAGTGCGGTATTGCAGCGAGGACACCAGTTTATAAGCCTGTTATCCCTGTATATGAGACCTTCTTCGTAAAGTCTCACAAAAACTTCTTTTACAGCCCTTGAGAGCCCCTCATCAAGGGTAAACCTCTCTCTCGACCAATCACAGGAAGCACCGAGACTCTTTAACTGATGAATAATCTTGTCACCATATTCTGCCTTCCATTTCCAGACTCGTTCAATAAACTCGTTACGGCCAATTGTATGCCTGTCGAGCCCTTCAGTGATAAGCTGTTTTTCTACAACATTCTGAGTCGCGATGCCTGCGTGATCCATGCCTGGTAACCAGAGAACTTTATCCCCGGACATCCTTCTCCAGCGGCAAAGAATATCCTGGAGTGTGGTATTAAGGGCATGGCCCATATGAAGAGAACCTGTAATGTTTGGAGGGGGTATAACAATGCAGTATGGAGTTCCTTGAGAAACAGGGTCTGGACTGAAGTAGTCCTTTGAGACCCAAAATCCATACCAGCTTTCTTCTATTCCCTTTGGATTGTAGCCTTTTTCTAAAATTCTGACCTTACCCTCTCTATCTCTTTAGATATCATTGTCTCTGCAAGGTCAGGTACAGTTTCCCAGATTACTTTTTCAACCTCTTTTGAAAGGGATTCAAGGGAGCCTTTTAACATCTCCTTGAGCATCCTCTCAACAAGTTCAGGTGCAACTTCCCATAATATTTTCTCTACAGAATCCCTCATCAAAGGTATAAGAGAAGAAAGTATAGTTTCCTTTAAATCAAACGAGGATAATAGCGAGGATAATCTATCATTAATGGCCTTCTCACACATCTCTTTAAGCTCATCTTTTGATGGAAGTTCAACTTCAGGAATGAATGCTTCCGTAGGTACAGCCTTTTCAATTTTATGCGGGATGGCTTCTTCAGGTGTTGGTGCCGTGGCTTCAATTGTCACACCTTCATCCTCTGCAGCCTCAAATACTTCTTCTGTGCCAACCTCTATTTTCTCTTCTGCAGGCCATTCCACACCCTTTGGAATCTCCTCCATTTGCCAGAGCTCCTCTTCAACAACTTCTTCCTCTATACCAACAGCCTCAGCTTCAGCAATGCCCTCAACTTCTTCTTCTTCAACACTTGATAGCGTTAGGGCCGCATTGATCTTGCTTATCAATTCTTGTGATTCAAATGGTTTTACTACATAATCATCTGCACCAACCTGTTTTGCAAGCTCTTCATCAATCGGTTCAAATGCTCCTGCAAGGAGTATCACTGGTACATCACGAGTGGCAGGGTCCTGTTTTATTTTTTCACAGAGTTGATAACCATTCATTTTAGGCATCTCTATATCAGCAAGGATAACATCAGGTTTAAAAGAAGAAACCACAGCCATTGCTTCCTCGCCGTTATTCGTAGCTTTGATTTCAAAATCTTCCTCTGTCAGGATAAGTTCTACTACCTTTTGTATAGTTATGCTATCATCTGCAAGAAGCAGTTTATGTGCCACAATTCACCTCACAAGTATCTAAGATATTATTTGAAATTTTATTGATAAGTACCGAAAAAGTCAAGGGTTTTCGTTCAGGCTTTTAGAGTAGAGTTCCTTCTTGCTCATCCTATATGTCTCAGCAACTTTTTTTACAGCCTCTTTTCTTCCAATGCCTTTTTTCATTAAATATCTCACTTCTAAAATGACATCATCTGTTACAAGCCTCTTCTCCTCTCCCCTGCCTTCTACCACAATGACATACTCCCCTGCTATTGTTGATTTTTTGAGTTTTTGTGATAGTTCTGGAAGATTGCCTCTAAAAATCTCCTCAAAAAATTTACTCATCTCTTTTATAACTGCTGCCTTTCTATACCCGAATATTTTCTCAATATCTGAAAGTGTTTCAAGAATCCTGTGTGGCGCTTCGTAAAAAATGAGTGTCCTCGTTTCAAGAACCAAATCGGTAAGTACCTTCCGGCGCTGGCTTTTATTGTGAGGAAGAAATCCCATAAAGGTAAATCCATGTGTTGAAAGTCCTGATACTGAGAGTGCAGCAATTAATGCTGATGGTCCAGGTATAGAAATAACATTAATACCTTCCTCTATTGCTTTTTTTATAAGTACTGTGCCGGGATCAGATATCCCGGGAGTCCCGGCGTCTGAGACGAGTGCAACAGACTGCCCTGAATACAGTCTTTCAAGAACTTGTGTGGACTTCACCTTCTCTTTTGCTCCCCAGTAGCTTATTAATGGTTTAGAAATTCCATAATAGGAGAGAAGTTTTTGTGTGTGTCTTGTATCTTCTGCAGCGATGATATCCACTTCCTTAAGAATGCGCAATGCCCTGAGGGTAATATCTTCGAGGTTGCCTATTGGGGTTGAAACTATATAAAGAGTACCCTTCACTCTATTTTCAGTAGTTTCCTGAGTCGCCTGTCAGCTTTGACGATCTCATCAACATCATCACCAGTGATTTCCCATGTATATTTGTTTTCTGCTGAACGTTTTAGTTTTATCTTTACATGTTTTTTAGGCTTTATTTGCTGAATTTCAGGCTGTTTCTTGAACTGAATATTTTTATTATCTTCAGAAAAACCAGAACTAAAAGCAAAAAAAGTAATAAGAAAAGTAATAAGAATAGATAAAGCTGTTGTCAGAAAAAGCCTTTTTTTAATCAATAGATCATACCCCTTTCTGGCTTAAGACTTTTATTTTTAGACTAACCATCCAACTCTCAATTCTTTCTATGATTCTCAACCATCAATGACCTCTGTATCTATTTGTTATCGGAAAACGCCTATCCCTTCCAAACGCTCTCTGTGTTATCTTTATTCCCGGAGGTGCCTGCCTCCTCTTGTACTCGCTTTTATCGATCATTCTGATAACATTCTGGACACATTCAACTTCGCAACCAAGAGACAATATCTCGTCGAAACTCTTGTCATCCTCTATATATGCTTTTAATATGGGGTCAAGCACATGATAAGGTGGAAGCGTGTCTGTATCTTTCTGGTCAGGTCTTAGTTCTGCGGAAGGCTCTTTCCGTGAGACCCTTTCAGGTATTACAGCCCCCCCCTCTTTATTATTCCTCCATTTGCAAAGCTCATATACCATGGTTTTTGGTACATCTTTTATGACCGCAAACCCACCTGCCATATCACCATAAAGGGTTGCATATCCCACACTCATCTCTGATTTATTTCCTGTTGTCAGGACAAGCCAACCAAATTTATTTGAGAATGCCATCAGGATATTCCCTCTTATCCTTGCCTGAAGGTTCTCCTCTGTTGTATCTACCGGGAGATTCCAGAACTCCTTTTTAAGTGTATTAAGATAGCTTTGAAATATAGTATCGATGGATACTTCTAATAACTTAATCCCTAAATTATCTTTGAGAGTGTGCACATCTTCTCTGCTTTCTTTTGATGTATACGGAGAGGGCATAAAGAGTCCTGTCACATTCTCTTTACCGAGTGCATCAACAGCAATAGATGCCACGAGTGCTGAATCGACACCTCCACTCAGGCCTATCACAACACCTTTAAAACCATTTTTTCTGACATAATCAGATGTGCCGAGTACAAGGGCATTATAGACCTCCTCTAACGGCTCCAAAACTCTGTATTCTCTCGGCTGGAGAGGCATTCTTTCCACTGCCGATTTCCTCATAGCAGGAATAGTAATTTCTTCCACAGCACTTTTCTCAAGTCTCATTACTTCCTGCCTCCTGCGGGGAGCACGAAGCCTTCTCATCATCACAGCCTCGAGGTTTAAGTCAATAACTATCAGGTCTTCTTTAAACTGTTTCCCCCTTGCGATAACTGTCCCACTCTGATCAATAATAACGCTGTGACCATCAAATACAAGCTCATCCTGTCCTCCAACAGTATTGAGATAAGCCACTATGACCATACTGTCAAAGGCCCTTACAGAAAGCATATCCTCTCTTGACTTCCCCCTGCCAATACGATAGGGTGACGCATTGATGTTGATAACCAACTCAGCGCCAGCAAGCGCCTGAAGCCTTGTAGGACCTTCTGGATACCAAATATCTTCACATATAGTAACACCCACCCATGCATCACCAATCTTGTACATAGGACATCTTGCGCCAGCCTGGAAATACCGATATTCATCAAACACACCATAATTGGGGAGATACATTTTATGGTAGGTATCAAAAAGCGTTTTATTATAAATTATTGCAGCTGCATTATAAATATCGTCTTTTCTATCAACAAAGCCAACTATTGCTGTTATATCTCCAACATTGCCTTGAACCTTATTGAGTGCATCAAGGTTATCTTCTATAAACTGTGGTTTCAACAAAAGGTCTTCAGGCGGATACCCTGTTATTGCAAGTTCGGGAAATGCAACAATCTGCGCACCTGCTTTACTCGCTTCCTCAATGTAATAAATAATCTTTGAGACATTCCCCTCAAAATCTCCAACAGTAGGATTGATCTGTGCAAGTGCAAGCCTAAGGGTTTTCATTTATTCTCCTGTATAAATTTTCCGTGTACCTTTGGGGTTATTATATCATTAGAGTAAATTTTCAACAAAAAATCTAAATAAATATTACTCTTTCAAGACCTTTAAAATGAGTATCACTGGTTATTACTTTACAGTCTTTCTCTAAAGCTGTTGCGTACACAATGGCATCTGCCATCGGAAGTGAATGTTTCAGACTTAAGTCCGCAGCTAAAAGTGCTATACTATCACTTAACTGAATGATTGATGTCTTGTTGATCAAAGACACTGACAATAATGCGTCTTCTTCAGTTCGTTCTTTTCTTATTTTTTTATAAACCTCATAAAGCACAATTGTGGGTGTTATTACTCTTGTAAGATCTTTGAGATATTTTGAATATTCTGGAGTGAGAGGGCTATCGGTAAAGAATTCGATCCAACCAGAGGAATCAATGAGAAACATTACCTTTCTTCATCCTCTCGTAAGTCTTTTATATTCATTCCCTTTAAGAATCCTCTCAGTGCTTCTAAAGGTTTTTCAGGAATAAGGTAGAGCAAGCCTCCTTTTACAACAACTGTCATCTTTTGACCGCTCTTAAGGTGAAGCTTTTCCCTCACATCCTTAGGTATAACTACCTGATATTTAGACGATATAGTTGTCGTAGCCATTTATCCCCCTTTTCTTATATCGATATGAATATTGTAAAACGGAAGAAGTATTTTGTCAATAACTAAGCTCTATTTACACTTTATTTCCCCAATGTTTTCTTTTAAAATCAAGAACAAATTCCCTTATCGAACTGTCTAACTATATGAAGGAAAAAGAACAGAGGACTGAAGATGAAGATGCTCAACTGGTATCCTTATGTAAAAACGGAGATGTTGATGCTTTTGAAGTCCTTTCAGGAATGTAGCGTATCCCTTTCTGACATGAGGAAGACATTAGAGTATATACAGAAGCTTGAAGATATCGAACCTCCTCCTTGGCTGACACAGAAGGTTATGGCGAGAATCAGATCAGAAGCAAAACCAAAGAGGGGAATACTCCAGAAACTGTTTTATCCACTCCATATTAAACTACCCATTGAAGCTGCGGCTGTTTTTTTGATAGCAGTGGCTGCTCTGTATATCTTTAAGACTATCCAGCCTGAGGTGAAACTTACTCAAATGCCTTCAGAGGAAATGAAAACACAGATTCCTTCTAAAGAAAAAGACAGAATCCCTGCGATTGTCGAGACTGAACCTGTTCCTTCTAAACCTGCTGAAAAACCATTATTTGCAAAAAAACCGGGAGTTACTGAAAGAGTTACAGAAGCACCTAAAGCTCCACCACCAGTAGCAAAAGAAGATGAGACCAGACCATCTGCAGGCGCTGTGGCTAAGGATGAACAAAGAACTGAGGTTTTATCCCGTGCAAAGGCAATGGCTGAACGAAAAGAGGAACGTATTAGCTTAACCATCAATGTCAAAGACATTAAGACTGCCGGTAGAGAAATCGAAAAAGCGTTGATGCAGCTTAACGGACAGATAATCAGGACAGAATCTTTCGAGAATAGAGAGATTATCACTGCAAAGCTTAACTTGAAAAAATTAAAGGAGCTTATCGATAAATTGAAACTAATTGGAGAAGTTAAAGAGGTTGCTTTAGATGGTCTTGAGGGGAATATAGAAATAAGTATTGAGATTGTAAAAACATCGCCACATCTTCAATGAGTTCTTCCTGTAATCCTCAACATCAAAATTCTTCTAACTATGCAACATCAACATTACGAATAGAAATCAATAAGCAATGTCTATTTAAGAAAATAAAGATAAGAAAATGTGTTATGATAAGCAACATAGGAAGAGAGAAAATAGTCGAACAGGGAAACTGATAAATAGATTTCATTTCGCAATGCTCACTTTTTACAGTATCCCCAATTAACAAACATTTAATTTTTCATATTTAAGGAAGCACTTTTTTACCACTTTATATAAGTCAATGCACATATAAAATTAAAAAGAATATGAAAGCATATCGTATAGGCAAATCTATTATCATGCCTCATGTCCGTTATGTAAATCATGGAGGACGTAATAGTATGATGTTTCATTCTCAAGTTATAAGATTTAATGGACATTATCAAACATTGAGATGTGATAGGATGGACGTTTCTGGTTTTTGTTTGGGCCATAAGATTAGTAGAGAAGAATTTTTGAAAAGATATTGTGGTTAGATAGAAACGGGAACAAAGGGAGGCAAGAAAGAAAAGGATGAAAGCTCTAAGATTTAAGAAACGTACCTAACATTTAGATAAACCTACAGATTGTTGTGAAGAAACTTTTGAAAATTTTGGGTCTGTAAAAAAACAGCCCGAATGCTTATGGAGGTGGATATGAAAGCACTTATTGAACTAATGGCGAAGTTTCTGGTAGATAAGCCGGAGGAGGTTGTAGTGGCCGAGGTAGACGGAGAAAGAACCGTTATTTTTGAATTGCGTGTTGCTACAAGTGATATTGGGAAGGTTATCGGAAAGCAGGGAAATACAGCGCGAGCAATGAGAACAATACTGAGTGCTGCCGGTGCTAAGCTCGACAAGCGTTGTGTTCTTGAAATATTGGATTAAACTGAATAATACCCAAGAGTCAATCCCATTTTTAGTTGAAATTCTACAGCGGCCCCTATGCTGCATCAGGCAGCCACTGCCTCCTTTCCTTTCATCTTATTTATGTCTCTCTG
>JAGVMY010000054.1 GCA_020053565.1 Thermodesulfovibrionales bacterium | reverse complement strand
ATTATATACACCTCATTATATACACCTCATTATATACACCTCCTTTCATAGAGGAACCCGGACTTCATGCCCTGATACTTTTAGATACAAACATTTGTTGCAAGAGAAATGCCAGGATATAACCTATTGATTTTATTCTTGTTTAAGAGATAAAGAGTGCAGTTCTATCAGGCGATTTGCCTTGAGGACATGGCAAATTGCCCGAACATGACATTTTTTATGAGGAAAAGATTTTTAACCAATGGTAGGTGAGCCTCATCTCCGCATTATATTAAAACCCATTACGGTTCTTTACAAAGCAGGTAAGGTGACCGTCTGTGTAGAAAACAGAAAATCGTTTATCCAGAAATGCAGCGAGACAGTCGGCGACACTGAAAACGACAAGAGGTTTATTCCCAGCAGAGAGTTTGTGGGCAATAGCCTTGTAAAGCTCTCTTCCGCTATCAAGCGGTTTTGCCGGGCGATAAATATACACAAAATCAGCGGATTCGATTGATACATTCAGGATGTCATCATGGATCCATTCAATGCGATCAGAACTGATCCCGAGTGCTTCTTGAAAAATTTTGCCAAGACGGATCAATTCAGAAGAAAGCTCGATCTGGAGTGTTTTTCGGTGCGGGCAGATGCGTTGAAGCAGCAGTCCCTGTAGTCCATTGCCAGCGCCAAGATCAGCAACAATTGACTCAGGCTTGATAAATTTTTCTGCCATGATGAGAGGCGAGAGACCTCCGGGATGGCATAGATAGGCATTTCTCTTTTTAAGAATTTCTTTTTCTGATGGAGAATACCGAGAGCCTGCGTTGTGTAACTGGATATAAAGAGTGAGCAGAGCATCTTCGATTGAGGATGGATCTTTCTCATCGAGTGCTGACATGAAATCCTTTACATGCAGGTCAAGATCTGGCATTTCTGATTGTACGGCACTGTATGTTGCAAGTTCGAGGAGTGATTTCGCAATGACAGCCATCTGTTTTTCTGAAAATCTGTTTTCCCATTGCGGGTGTACGGTCATGTCTACATTATGCATTTTTATAAATAATAAAGAGTCTCGTCTCGGATAGGTGGCTTTTTCTTTGGTTTATGTGAATCTTTTGAAGCCGCAGTAAAGAGATCTTCTTCACTTAATATATTCCCCATCTCTTCTTCTATTTTTTCAGGGTCTTCACCAGACTCCATACGTCGTAAGGCCTCTTCCATCTTAGAGCCAAGATTTATCCCTGTGGTATCACACAACTTACGCATAAGATGAGCAACCTGTTTTGGATCGTCTTCATTGAGATTCCGGGCTTCACGTTCCATCAAAGACATGGCTTTTCCCAGCTTTGTCTCATCAAGTTCTGGCATACCCAAGTCATCATGTTCTTTTCCACTCTTGAGTACAGCAAACCTTGATATAACACGTTCCAGAGGACCCTTATCGCACTTAGGGCACATAGGTCTTTTTTCCGTGTTCACACGGCTGGAAAAGAAGTTGAAAATTGTATTGCAATGAGCACAGTAAAATTCATAAATGGGCATGGCAAGCCCTCCGTAGTATAGGTGATTTTTTATTACTTATTATACATTTCATTTGAAATTTACTCTTCCATAATTTAACATTTTACTAATCGAAGGTTTCAATAAATATGGCATGGATCTTTTGGAGATAGTAAGGAAATAAAGGGGAATGCCTAAATTTGAAAGTAAAGAAGAATATGAAAAATGGAAGGCACAGAGATTAAAGGAATTACAGGAAAAGAAGCAAACCGGTGATGTACCTCCAGAACCTCAGGGAGAAGGCTCTCCAGGAGATAGAGGTGAAGATAAGATAGTCATAAAAGTCCCATTGACAAAAGAGATCGAAGCTCTGGGTGGGCTTTCAGGTGTAGGTGATCTCTTCAGAAGCTCCTGGGAGATTTACAGAAGACGCATTTTTACTCTTATTTCCCTTTACATTCTCTCTGTACTTTTCTTTGCTGTTTCATTTGGTATCTTCTTCGGAATTGTCTACCTGTTTGCGATGGTATTTGAAGTGAGCAAGGCGGCTATTATCGTAACTGGGGTCGTAACAGGTGCTGTTGCCGGACTGATAACTTTTTTCTGGGGGTTCACATCATTTATTTTTGCCATTATTGACGAAAGCATCGGTGTAAAGGACGCACTCGGCAGAGGATGGTACAGGATTAAACCTTTCATATGGCTTTTTTCACTCTCCGGATTTATTATTACAGGTGGTTTTCTCCTTTTTCTCATACCAGGCGTAATATTCCTGGTATGGTTTGCCTTTGGTCAGTTTATTCTCGCCTCTGATGACGAAAGAGGGATGAATGCCCTTTTGAAGAGTAAGGAGTATGTGAGGGGGCAGTGGTTCGATGTATTCTTGAGGCTCTTTGTCGTATGGCTTGTATCTGTAGGTATCGGCATAGTGCCAATTATAGGGCCGATATTGTCCATTCTTTATATGCCCTTCATGATGATCTTCACCTATCTCGTCTATATTGATTTGCGAGCGTTAAAAGGGGATGTTGCCTGTCCTACTTCGACAGGAGTGAAGCTCAAATGGATAGGAGCAGGGACACTCGGCTATCTTGTTTTACCAATTTTCATTATAGTTTTTTTAGGAGTATCCCTCACGATTCCTTTGCTGGCCCTCAAAGGGATGATGACCTCTCAGAAACAGAAAATTATTACAGCTCCTGAAAAATGGCCTCATGGCGATGTGTTGACTCAACAATCTCCACCGTCGTCTGTAACACCAGAACCTTTCTAGAAGCCGGATGACAAAAAAACAGATGCGAAAGGAGAAGCAATCATTGTCAGGGATGGAGTTCATGAGACGTTCATCCTCAAGACAGGATTCTTTTCTGAAACACGATTCTCTGATCCAAAGAGAGCATCCATAGAGTTCCAGATCCCGGCCGAGCCCCACAGCAATGCGCGGAGAATCGAGATGATACTGGATGCGACAAAAGCTGGGAAACACTTTGCAGATGGGAAAGCTATTGCAGATGGGAAAGCTATTAATGATAGCATGTTTGGGAGATCTCAGTTGAACATTGGAGAATTTTCTTCATACGGTTTTATCGCAAGTTTTAAATACATTGCTGATGGAGGACAGATATTCCCGCCAAAAGATTCCTGCACGATTGTAATTGCTTCTCCTTATACAGGAGATCAGGAAGGCATTTTTGAAGGTGAAGTGTATGATTGCACGGTACATTCTGCAGGGATTGACTATAACATCTCATCAATAAAGTTCAGGATGCGAGGAGTTTCCTCCCGCTGACCCTGTTCATTTTTATATAAGAATAGAACTGTCAGACAGAAAGAACATTCATCTCGACATCAAAAAATAAGCTCCGCTCCCAAACATTTATCTTTAGAAATACTTTTCCTTAAATGGGATATTCGCGTTTTTCAAGCGCTGGTAGTCGACCTTTAAACGTTCGTTTGCAATATTTTTGTTTACGTTGGAAGCATCCAGAGATTCTTCAAGAGATCCAAACATATAGACCTTTGAAACATTTTTGATCTTTCCACCGACATTGAAGGCAAAATCTGCTATAAGGAGGTACATACCTACTTCACCTTTCATCTCCTCGGTATCTCCTGGATGCACCCTCTGCGCAACTTGCTGTTTCCTTAATTCAGCAGTCATGAGGACATCTTTCTCCATCATCGCAAGAGCAATAAAATCTTCTATCCTGCCAAAATCACCTGTTTCAAGAACATCAGCCATACCTTGTTCCTCCCTTCTTCCATTTATAATCTTTTGTTTTGACCGAAATGCTCGATCATTACTCGGATTCTAATAAATGTATCATTTAATGAAGATATTTTTGTTAAAATCTCTATGCCTAAAGTATAGAGTATTTAAAATCACATACTATCAGAATCTATAATCATTGTCAATCATACGAATTCATGAATTTAAAAAATAATCTAGTAAATTTTTATAGCTGCTGGTATAAAAAATGTCTTCATTTGATAAATTTTAAAAGAGGCTTTAGAATGCCAAATCTTCACTTTTCACCCAATAAATAGTGCTTATGTTATGAAAGAAGATCTGACCCTGCTATCTTTCTCTCTCTATGGACTTTCTATCCTTTGGCTTTCCAATTGTTTTTTTAAAAGCAGATATCAAAATCTAAAAGAAGAAATCTGATTGACAATATATAATTTGTCTGGTAGGATGACGTAACTTTTAAATATGTTTTAATGGCATCATGAAGATGCAATTATTTTATAGAATGGGGTAAAGATGAAAAAGAAAGCGATCGTAAAAAAAGTAAAGAAAGTTAAGAAACAGGTAGCCAAAAAGGTGAAGGGTGTAAAGAAAGATGTTGCCAAAAAGATAAAGGCTGTAAAGAAAAAGGTTGCCAAGCAAGCAAAGGCTGTAAAAAAATTAATTTAAAAAGATAAAAATTATTCTTAGAACGACCTCAAAAAAGAGATAAGTAGTTGCTTTGCACTATTTCTGTTCTTAATTATTCTTGTTTATCTATTGATACAAAGATTAAAGACCTCCCACTAATTTTCACTCGCTTTTTCTCTTTCACGATAAGATGTAAACTGGAGAAAAAGGTTGCAAAAGGGTGAAAGAATGGTAAAATTTTTCAGGAGGGTTAAACATGCTTAAAATGATTTTAAAAACAGATGACAGTTCTCCTTATGATCATTGAGTTTTTCGGCTCTTTAGGGCTTATCTTCGGATTTCTTACGAGACTGTGTGCTCTGGGCATTGGTACATCAATGGCAGTATGTGCCTATATGAATCACCTAAAAAACGGTTTTTTCATGAACTGGTTTGGTACGCAGAAGGGGGAGGGATTTGAGTATCACATTCTCGTACTGGGAATAGCACTTGCCTTAATCGTAAAAGGCAGCGGACTTTTATCTTTTGACAAAGCCCTTATGAAAGGCAAATAGCCTAATCTCACATGTATAATGCTTTTTGCTGAATTGGGTGTGGTAATGTATAATGATGTCATGCTGAAGAGGGGGTAAACATAGAAATCAAAATTATATTCCCTGGTGGGAAAAAGGTCAATGCAGAAATAAATGGAATGATCATTAAAACTGACCAGCCAGTAAAATATGGCGGTGAAGGCTCTGCCCCGACTCCTTTTGACCACTTTCTATCATCGATCGGCACCTGTGCCGGTATCTATGTACTCAGTTTCTGTGAAGAGCGAAAAATTCCTGTTGAACATATTTCTCTTATCGAACGTCTTGAATATGAGAAAAGAGGAGACAAAGAGGTTCTCGCAAAAATTATTCTTGAGGTTGTAGTGCCCCCGGAGTTCCCAGAGAAATATCATAAGACACTGATCAAAGTAGTCGATCAATGTGCCGTGAAAAAAACCATTTTGAACCCGCCTCAATTTGAGATAAGAACTGTAATACAGAGAAATTAAAAACTATCAGTTTTTTATCCAACAAATAACGATTGTGTCTAGAATGAAGATCTGAACTCTTATTTTTGTTTTACGAGAGTTGATGGTTCATTTAATCAGCATACTTGCGAACAAACCAGCCAGTACAAAACAGAGCCGGGTTATGCCAGGTGCTAAATACGTATAACATTATAAAGAAAGTAAGATAGTCGAAGATTGAACTGATTAGACCAATGAAAAGGATAAACCTGCGGATTTCATCGATAGCCCACTTACGTGGCTTCATGAGCCACTCTCGATCGACATCGTCAGTCGGGATTGTGGTCTGAGAGAAATCATACAATAGATTATTGGTAAGTACCTGCAATGGCAGCATGGGCAAGAACGGCAGAAAAATGCTCGCACCTACCACACTGAACATGTTGCCGAAGTTGGAACTGGCCGCCATCTTGATGTACTGGATGATGTTGCCAAACATCCTACGGCCTTCGATCACACCTTCCTGGATCACCAGCAGGCTGTGTTCCAGGAGAATAATGTCGGATGACTCTTTAGTAAAAACTTAGAAAATTGTACCTGTCCCCTATTATTAACTATTATTAAGTCTTATCTAAAAGATGTTCTTCTTTGACAATAAATATAACTGTCTCCTTTTTCTTACATGCAGTAGAATATAAGAAAAATTGTGCTATCTCGTTAAGAAAGGAAGAAAGATGTTTTTAAAAGTGGGACATCGTGGAGCAAAGGCGTATGAAATTGAAAACACTCTGGAAAGTTATAAAAAGGCTATTGAATTAGGAGCAAATGCTATTGAATTGGATGTGCGTAAATCAAATGATGGAAAATTAATCGTAATTCATGATGATAATTTAAAAAGAGTTTTTGGTAAAGATATTTCGGTAAACGAAACTACGTTAATAGAATTAAGACAATTGACCGGAGATAAAATTCCTACTCTTGAGGAAGCGTTACAATTTATAGACAAAAAGGTCGAAAAAATTCTGGTCGAATTAAAAGAGGTCGGTTACGAAAATAAAGTTTTAGAAATTATAAAGAAAGAAAATTTAAATGAGAGGGTAATTATTGTTTCCTTTCACGAACCAGCACTTTTGAATGTGAGAGAAGTAGACGGCAAAATTGAAACCGGCTTAATTTACGCAAAACATAAAAACCCAATCGATGCCGCATTAAAATTGAAGGCCCAGTATCTCGTTCCTTTATATAAATTGACTCATACGAAGAATATAGAAGATGCACATAAAAATAATCTCAAGGTAATTGTCTGGACAATAAATACAAAACATGAAGCAAAACAATATAGAGACAAAGGCGCTGATGGAATTGCAAGTGATAACCCGGATATTCTTTAAAATAGGCGCATATTATCCGCAAAGTTAAAATTAAAGACCTGACGCTTCCTTAATATGATACAATCGAATTATATAAAATACTTCAGGATTGAATATGGACTAATCTGCTGAAAGAGAAACTGCTTGAAATGAATCAGGAACGAATGAGGAAATATCTGTTTTGCTCAATTATGAAAAAGAAT
The DNA here is from genome assembly GCA_020053565.1 of Thermodesulfovibrionales bacterium. Lineage (GTDB taxonomy): Bacteria > Nitrospirota > Thermodesulfovibrionia > Thermodesulfovibrionales > SM23-35 > VGWZ01. The sequence continues at coordinate 10,734 of JAGVMY010000054.1, read as the reverse complement.
ACGATATTGATAACAGTTGCTATTGTAGTCCTACTGGATATTGCATTCATTCCTGATAGTCGCGGGACAACTCTAAAGAAAAATGATCAGCAGGAAATACCTTCCTATGCAGGATTCTCAGACATAAATCAAGCAAAGAATTTCTTCCTTTTAGTAGAAGATACACAGAGGACGAGTCGCTGGGAATTCTGGCGAGAGAAAAATTCCCTATTTCCCAATTTTCGGGAATCATGAGATGTATGGACATGATAAAACAGCCCGTTACCACTATTTCAAACGTTTTCCGCATCTTGAACACAGAAGATGGTATAGCTTTACATGGAAGAATATCGGATTCATCATGGTTGATTCCAACTTTTCCACCCTGACAGATGAGGAGAGCAGGCAGCAAATCCAGTGGTATCTGGGTGAACTTGAGAAATTCGATAGGGATGAGAGACTGGATCACATCATTGTATGCTGCCATGAACCACCTTTCACGAACAGCCGCATTATTTTCCAAATAAGAAGTCCCAAATTTACTTTGCCGAGCCATTCCTTCGTTTCCAGAAAACCCGTCTCTTTTTCAGCGGACACAGTCACACCTATGAACGTTTCGAGAATGGAGGGAAATCCTTCATCGTTACGGGCGGAGGCGGTGGCCCAAGGCACAAAGTTCTCAATGATCCCGCAGAGCGGCGTTACAGAGACCTGTTCTCAGGCGGAGAACTTCGTTTCTTTCACTTTTGCCAGATAGAGATCGATCGGAAGGCGCTCATATTCAGTGTGCTCTGCCTCGAACACGACGGGTCTTTCTCACTTGTTGATTCACTGAGACTGTAGCTTTCGTGAAGTACCTTCTCTATCAACTTCGAAAATTGTTAAGGCAGCTTACTTCTGTTCTTGCTCACTAATTCGGTAACTTTTTGAGTTTTTGCAGAGGCATTTACAAGATAAGTTTATTTTTTATTAATTCCGTAAGCCCCGCTTTACTATATCTTTGTCTTTCAATGATTAGCGAATATGTTACAATAAGTAAATATGAGTATAAAATCTGTTAACATTGCTCAAAGGAGAATAAATAGATGAATAAAAAAATACTAAAAATAATTTCAATAGCAACAGTAGTGCTCTTTATGAGCATCTTTGTCCTTGAACTTGATGCATTTGCAAGGGTAGGAGGGGGAACGTCTTCAGGCAGTAGAGGCTCAAGGAGTTATTCCCCTCCAAGCCGTTCATATTCCCAGCCAGCTCCTTCAAAACAACAGGCTGCACCTGTCCAGCCTGCACCCGCTGCACAGCCGGCAGGCGGAAGCTTTTTAAGAACCATGGGAGGAGCCCTTATCGGTGGGCTTATCGGAGGCATGCTCTTCAGTGGTCTTGGTTTTGCCGGACAGGGAGGGTTTGGTGGGAGCGGTATAGGTCTTATAGAAATTATCCTGGTTCTTGGAATTGGATATCTCATATACAGAATGATCAGGAGGAAAAAAGAAGAGAATCTTTCCTACCAGACCGCATCTCAGCAGAGAGGTTACCAGACAGAAAGAATGCCTGCATACGAAAGCAGCGGACAGTCATATAGAGAAGATACATCTGTTGCTGATGAGGGGATATCGCATATTCGTCAAATGGATCCATACTTTGATGGAGCTCGTTTTAAAGACACGGCAATGGACAGCTTTTTTAAAATACAAGGAGCATGGATGAACAGGAATTTATCGCAGGTGAGTAACCTGCTCACAGATGAAATAAGAGGTATTTTTCAAAAAGATATCGATATATTGCTAAGAGAAAAGAAAGTGAACAGGCTCGAAAATATTGCGGTGAGAAATGTTGAGATTGTTGAGACATGGCAGGAATCAGGACAGGATTTCATCACCGTTATCTTTCAGGCAAATCTTTTGGATTATACAACTGATGACTCAACAGGAAAAGTTGTAGCAGGAAGCAAGGAAGAGCCGGTGAAATTTAAAGAGTACTGGACTTTTACAAGGCCTGTTGGAAATAATCCGTGGAGGCTTTCAGCAATTAACCAGCAATAAGATAATAATATAGATCATTGTGTCTCATAATTGTATCTTTAAGCTCTTTTGTTTAATTTGGTCATTGCAATGAAGGGAAAACAATTTTATCTAATTGTTATCGCTGCCATTAGTATTTCCCTTGTCTTTCCAGTATTATCTCAAGCTGCCAACACTGAAAAGATACTCCTTTTCCACAGCCATATAACTGTCCATAGTGATTCATCTATGACTGTCCGTGAAACCATTAAAGTTCAAAGCGCAGGCATAGAGATAAAAAGGGGAATCTACCGCGATTTTCCCACCCGATACAGGAACAGTTTCGGCAATCAATATGCCGTAGATTTTAATATCATTGAAGTTCTCAGAGACGAAAAACCTGAAGGTTATCATTTCAAAGAAATGAGTAATGGGCAACGTGTCTATATCGGGAAAGAAAATGTTTTTTTGCCACAGGGGAAATACACCTATACCCTTGTCTACAAAACAAATCGGCAGCTTGGATTTTTTAAAGACCATGACGAGCTTTACTGGAATGTTACAGGAAATGACTGGGTGTTCACTATAGATAAGGCTTCTGCAACGGTTTTGCTTCCCCAGGGAATCACGAAAGATAAAATAAATCTTGATGGATATACAGGCCCACAGGGTGCAAAGGGGAAGAACTTTAACAGTTCTGTTGACGATTCTAATAATATTATTTTTTCAACTACAAAACCACTTTATTCTTATGAAGGGATGACGATTGTTGTTTCCTGGCCAAAGGGGTTTGTTCTTGAACCAACACCCCAGATAAAACTTGGCTATTTTATTCGGGATAATCGTAGTTCGATTGTTGGACTACTCGGACTGCTGATTCTTCTTTCTTATTACTTAATTATATGGGTCATGGTTGGAAAAGACCCTGCTCACGGAACGATTATGCCTCTCTATACTCCTCCTGATGGCTTTTCTCCTGCAGCGATGCGTTTTATCGCAAAAATGGGTTTTGATCACAAAGCTTTTGCAGCAACCATTATAAATATGGCAGTAAAAAGATTTTTATCTATACGAGGAAAAGACGGTGTTTATACTCTCATCAGGGATAAGGCAAATGATGCAGTTTTAACACCAGAAGAGAAAAAAATATCAACAAAACTTTTAGACTCAAGCAAAGAGATTGAGCTTAAAACCGCAAACCATGCAAAAATACAAAGTGCTCTCAGTGATTTAAAAAATTTTCTTAAAATGAATTTTGAGAAGATCTATTTTATTACCAACAGGAGATATTTTTTCCCTGGCCTACTGTTATCCGTAATCATTATGGTCATCAGCGGGTTTTCAGAGTCAACAGAGAAAGGACCTATTGTTATCTTCCTTTGTATTTGGCTTACTGGCTGGAGTATCGGTGTAACATTTCTCGTGTTCCATGCTTACAGACGATGGAAAGATGTTATCTCTGGCAGAGGGGGTAAACTGATTGCTTCTGGCGGTGCACTCTTTATGACGCTCTTTTCTATTCCTTTTGTCGCCGGAGAAATTTTCGGGTTATTTATGCTTGCCTCTTCTACTTCCTTCTTGGTAATTGTAATTCTTGCAAGTATCGTTTTTATCAACTATCTGTTTTATCACTGGCTTAAGGCTCCTACTCGTGCAGGGAGAAAGGTTTTAGATAAGCTTGAAGGGTTTAAGATGTTTCTCTCTGCAACAGAAAAAGACAGGCTTAATCTTATGAATCCTCCTGAAAGAACGCCTGAGCTTTTTGAGAAGTATTTACCTTATGCTCTTGCCCTTGATATAGAACAGGCATGGGCAGAACAGTTCTCGGATGTTCTCTCTGGTGCAGGTGTTGGCGGAAGAACGTATTCCCCTGTCTGGTATTCTGGTCCAAACTGGAGTACTTTTGGAGCAGGTGGTTTCGCATCCTCTCTGGGAAGTTCATTTTCTGATGCGATATCCTCTTCCTCAACAGCGCCTGGTTCAAGCTCTGGAAGCGGAGGAGGTGGTTCTTCTGGAGGAGGTGGCGGCGGCGGAGGCGGCGGTGGCTGGTAAACAACATGAACAGGAGGATACCCTCCTGAAGACATCGGAGTGGTCATTTGCCCCATTTAAAGGACTGAAAGATGCCCTTGAACGAAGAAAGGATACTCTCAATAAGAAACATACGATTCAAAAAAATACATCAAGAAACAAGACAGACGAGGAGATATTCCTCGATGCCATGGCAGATGTCAGGGAGATAAAAGAATTCAGGGAAATTCCTCTTCAAAAGCCTCGAATAATTAAGCCTCATCCTATTCGAACAGACGATTCACTCGAGATCTTAAGACAGATCGTCAACGGGAAAAGAAAAATAAGGCTTTCCGACACAGGGGAGTACATGGAGTGGATAAGTCCAGATGTGAGAAAGGATATTACTCAGAGACTTCATCAGGGTGAATTTTCTGTACAGGACTACATTGACCTTCATGGAATGACACTTTGTGAAGCAAAGGAAACTCTCCAATTATTCTTCAGAGAATCTATAAAAAAACAAATATTTTGTGTAAAGGTAATACATGGAAGGGGACTCAGATCTCCGAGAGGCCCGGTTCTTAAAGAGGCATTAAAAAATTGGCTACAGGGCACTTTTAAAAAGTGGGTACTTGCATACTCCACTGCTAAGGACTGCGATGGAGGATTAGGAGCCACATATATAATCCTCAAGCAAAAATGAGGGTGGAAGGTAGGGGAAGATTTTCAGAAAAAGAGTAGTGACAACTTATTCGTAGAGATTTATATCGCTTAATACCACCCTGTTAATCCCCCTGACGGATTTTATCGGTGATTTAAACGTTATGGAGGTGTTTTCGAGTTCAAGGAGTATTCCTAATGCCATTGTATCTTCATTATGGTTCAGGCCAATGAGTGTTCCTTTTTTAAAAGCTGTCTCCTTTGATGTAAACTGTTTAGTGTTATAAAAAAAACTCACACCATCCAGTAAAAATTCAGCGACCTTTGTGTTATCGAAATATTCATCGAATCTTTCTTTTCTATATCTGATGCGGGCTTCCCCGCTCCTCTCTTTTGCCATTCGTGATGCCTCAATTCGATGGATTTTGATACCTTCAATCATAGTGAGTATATGTTCAAGTTCATTGTATCTTTGGACCGCAATGATATGCTGAGGGGTTATCGCCCTTATCTTTCCAATCTTCAACGCCTTTCCATACTCACCATGGATGAGACCTGTGGTATCTACAAGTATGAGTTCCGCATCTTTCCTTGCACTGTCGACCATCTTTTTTGTCCCATCAATCATCAAGGAGATATTTTTCGCAGGATTCAGGAAACCTATGAATAAGATCTTCTCGGCATCGAAGTCTTCAATGTCTCTATCAGTTTTAAATGTCTTCATGCTGATTGTGCCAGGCAGGCCAAGAGATGATTGGCCGATGTCAGAGTCAACAAAGGAAGTTACACTATTCTTTGAGACAAGTTTTCCTATCAAATATCGTGCGAGTGTGGATTTTCCGGAATCGGTTGCGCCTATAAGTATAGCAGTGCCTTTGTGTGCGATGAGTTCTTCGATAAGGCTTTCCCATTCAGGTTCAGGGATAATTTCCAATCTTTTATGCTCCATCAGGTACCCTTTTATTGGGTGGGGTAGACGTCACATAGAATTTAAAGCGTAGAATTTTGTGCCGGGAGGTTGAGTCTGATAACCTGACCTTTTTTCCCGAGGGGGCCAAGATTTTTCCCGTCAAATACCAATTTGATCCCGCCAGCATTACCAATCTTTAAGGAGAAATTCTGGTCTGCCTGCCACTTCGCTGACTCACCTGGCTTAAGCAATATTTCTTTCTTTTGAGTTCCATCTATGGTCACAAGAAGCCAGGTTGTATCTGTTGCAAAGACCTCAAGAACATGATTGGTTGTTTTTGTTTTAGAGAGATTTTCTTCTTTAGTCTCAGGAGGGCGAGAAGGGATTATCGATTTTTTTGGATTCGATGAGAACAGAAAAAATACAACTGGAATTATTAATAGGAGTGGTAGTAATACGTATCGAATCTTTAGGTGTTTCCTCTGAGTAGTATCTTCTGCAGGAGTTTCCTTTTTTTCAGCTTGAGGTGGTGATGTCTGTTGAATATATGTAGTTATAACAGCATCAGGATCGATATTCAGGATTTTCGCATATTCTCTGATATAGCCTTTTACATAAACTTCCAAAGGGAGTTTTTCGAATGCTTCGTCCTCGATCGCCTTAAGGTAGTCATATCTTATCTTTGAGATTTGGGCAATTTCCCTTAGATCTTTACCTAATTCCTCACGTCTCTTCCTGAGTATCTCTCCTACCAATTACTCCTCTTAACCCTTAATAATAATATAAATGCTTAGAAAATTGTAAACAATCTTGTGCTACTATAATTAACTATGAAAAGAGTTGTGGTAACAGGCATTGGAGCAGTCAGCCCTCTCGGTAATTCATTCTATGACTCCTGGGAGGCTGCCAAAGCGGGGTTGTCAGGAATAGGACCCATAACAAAATTTGATGCCTCTGAGATGAGATGGAAAGTGGCAGGAGAATTAAAAGGATTTGATGAAGGGAGATATCTTTCCCTGAAAGAAATAAACCGTCTCGACCCTTTTGTACATTATGCTGTTGCTGCAGCAATAATGGCTGCAGAAGATGCAGGACTGATTTCTTCTCACTCGTCACTCTTCACTCGTCACTCTTCACTCGATTTGGGTGGTGTAATTATCGGTTCAAGCCGTGGCGGTATAAGTACCATTGAAAGAGAACTGCAAAAGATATACTCATCGAACATAACCCATCAACCATCACACATATCAGCCTATGTTATGCCATCAACAACGATCAGTATGGCGTCATCAACTGTTGCTCAAAAACTCGGGATAAAAGGGTACTGTCTCGGGATTTCTAATGCCTGTGCATCGGGCACGAATGCAATAGGAGAGGCGTATAGACTTATTAGCTCTGGCTATCAAGGTCCTGTGCTCTGTGGTGGTACTGAGGCTCCTGTATGCAGGGTATGTGTTGAAGGATATGGTGCATCAGGTGCTTTGTCCAGAGTGAATGATTCCACTGCGAGCAGGCCATTTGACAGGACAAGAGATGGATTTGTCATTGCAGAGGGAGCGTGTATCCTTGTATTAGAAGACTATGAGTATGCATTAAAAAGAGGTGCGAAGGTTTACGGAGAAATTATAGGGTATGGTAATACTACAGACGCATTTCACCAGACAATACCTGTTCCAGAAGGTGAAGCCCGGGCAATAGAGATAGCGCTGATTGAAAAGGGACTGGACCCTCAAGATGTTGATTATATCAATGCCCATGGGACATCAACACCCCTCGGAGATAAGACAGAGAGAAAGGCAATAAAAATTGTATTTGATAAAAAGGCAAAAGAGATACCTGTAAGCGCAGTAAAATCCATGACAGGTCATATGCTTGCGGCATCAGGGGCACTCGAGGCAGCATTTACCTTGATGAGCATGAAAGAAGGAATTATCCCGCCAACAATCAATCTTAAAGAGAGTGATCCTGAATGTGACCTTGATTATGTCACTGAGCTCAGGAGAGTCAACATTGATGTTGCAATTTCACATTCATTCGGATTTGGTGGAGTAAATGCAGTGCTGGTTTTCAGAAAGTTGAGTGTTTAAATTCCCTTAATGCCTCATTTTCAGGAGTATCTGACTGGTCTTTATATTTGGGCGAAAAATGCATGACCACAAGGTTTTTAACCCCTGCATCTCTCGCAATCATTCCAGCTGTCTTTGCCGTAAGGTGAAACCTTTCTATTGCTCTCTCCCTGTCTTTTTCCAGAAAATATGCCTCACAATAGAGCGTATCAGAATTGCGCACAAGCTCAATAACCTTTTTAATATTCTCATCATTTATCGATACATCAGTAACATAAGAGACCTTCTGGCCTTTTGTTATTACCGAGACATGTCGTAACTCATCGAGTGTATATCTTTTGTGAGATATCATAAACTCTGTATCTCCCGACTTACACTCTCTGAGAGCTTTTTTCAATTCTGAAAGCCATGGTCCTACAGGAAGCCCCATCTCTGTTAATGCAGTTTTATTAATATTAATGTGAAATTCTTCCTCAAGTGAAAAGGCAAGGCATGGTATCTGATGGTCTAATGGGATAGCTTTTACAGTAAATAAGGATTCTCTCAGGAGGGTACCGTCAAAATGTATTATGCTGTTGTCTATCCTCTTGAAGCAGTTCTCAGCATGGAAGCTTGATGTAATTATTGTATTTTCTTTTACAGAGAAGACCTCTATTTTTAGAGGATATTCTTTTATAAGGTTCCATGTATAACCTCTGAGTTTGCCTTCCACGCAATCTGCCACGTTTGAAGGACCATATACTCTCAGAGGTATTTTCCTTCTCGGAAGCGCCCTGAGAAGTGTATCAAATCCTATGAAGTGGTCAATGTGCGTATGGGTGACAAAGACGTCAGTTATTTTCTGCAGCTCACGAGCCTCAAGTCTGTCAATACAGCCAATGTCGAATAAAAGCGCCCTTCTTTCCCATAGTATCCTTACGAAGAGAGACGGGTCTTCAAACGGGCTATTTATGAGCCTGTGAATGAATGTAGGTTTCACAAGTTATTATATCCTAAATGTTCTATTCTATTGTGATATAATAAACCAAAATTGGTCTATAACTCACAGAAAAGGAAGAAAATAGAAAATATATGCCCGAGCTGAGAAAAGACCCTATAATTGCTCGCTGGGTTATTATTGCTGTTGAAAGAGGGAAAAGGCCCACCGATTTTGTTTCTCCCTCCACTCACAGAAAAAAGAGCGGTTTCTGCCCATTCTGCCCAGGCAATGAATATACGACGCCGCCAGAGATAATGGCCTTCAGAGCTCCTGATACAAAACCCAATACACCTGGGTGGACATTAAGGGTTATGCCGAATAAGTTTCCTGCCCTTCAGATACACGGAGTCCTTGATAAGAAAGGTGAAGGTATTTTCGACAGGATGAACGGTATAGGAGCCCATGAGGTCATTGTTGAGACACCAGATCACCATCTCTCTCTCTCAACGATGTCATTAAAGGGAGTTGAAAATGTATTGTGGGCGAGCTATCTCAGACTATCTGATCTTAAGAAAGATCAAAGGTTTAAATATGTATTAATATTTAAAAACGAAGGGGAGGCAGCTGGTGCATCTCTCGAACATACACATACACAATTGATAGCACTTCCGATCGTACCCAGACTTGTAAAAGACGAAATAGATTCATCCCGGCAGTATTACGATTTAAAGGATAGATGTGTGTTTTGTGATGTCATAAACCAGGAGCTTGAGGATGGTAAGAGGATGATATATGAGAGTAATAAATATGTTGCAATTGCACCTTTTGCAGCGAGGGCACCTTTTGAGACATGGATTCTCCCAAAGACACACGAGTCCAATTTCAATCCGCCCGGGAAGAGTTTTTCTGATCTTGCAGATATACTCCAGAGGGTTTTAAAACAGATGGACAAAATACTCGATCTGCCTCCGTATAACTTTGTGCTCCACACGTCACCTTTCTACGATGAGGTAAATGAGCACTACCACTGGCATTTTGAGATTATGCCTAAACTGACAAAGATCGCGGGTTTTGAGTGGGGCTCAGGATTTTATATAAATCCTACACCGCCTGAAGAAGCAGCCAAGTTCATGAGAGAGGCAAAAATATGAAGATACTGATTGCAACTCCTGAGGCAGTGCCCTATGCAAAGACCGGCGGGCTTGCGGATGTGGCGGGTGCCCTTATCAAAGAATATAGAAAGATGAGCAAGGAGGCATTTATTATTATGCCCCTTTATAAAAAGATAAAGGAAGGAGATGTACCCCTGAAGAATACCGGTATTACGATAAAAATTCCTATAGGACATGAATATATAAAAGGAGAGGTATTCAGTGACCAATCTTCAGCTTATTTCATAGGATGTGATGAATTTTTTGATAGACCTGAGTTATATGGTACTTCGAAGGGAGATTATAGTGATAATGCATCACGATTTATTTTTTTCTCAAGAGGAGTAATTGAGACATGCAGGGCACTGAACTTCAAACCAGATATAGTCCACTGTAATGACTGGCAAACAGGTCTTATCCCTTTATACCTCAAGACAATATATGGAGCGGACAAATTTTTTAAAAATATAGCTACTGTACTCACAATACACAATCTTGGATATCAGGGACTTTTTCCGTCGTCTGATATGAATCTTACAGGCCTTGGCTGGGAGCTTTTTAACCCTGAAGGCATAGAATTTTATGGAAAGATAAATTTTCTCAAGGCAGGCATTATCTCAGCAGATGTCCTGACCACTGTGAGTACTACCTATTCAAAAGAGATACTTCATAAAGAGTTTGGTTTTGGCCTCGATGGGTTGTTGAGAAAAAGGGAGAAGGATCTTTATGGTGTGATGAATGGGATAGATTATGAGGAATGGGATCCATCAAGAGATACGTTTATACCCGAACATTATAGCTATAAAGACATATCAGGGAAAGCTCTCTGTAAAAAGAGGCTTATAAGAACATTATTAGAACCCCTTGATAAACCTGATACAGAACGCATCCCGATTATAGGGATGGTTGGGAGGCTTGCTGTACAGAAGGGATTAGACCTTGTGCTGAAGGCCATTGATGAACTTTTGTCTTTAGGGATAAAGCTTGTTATTCTGGGAAAAGGGGATGAGACATTCCATGCCGGTTTTTCAGAGGT
>JAGVMY010000003.1 GCA_020053565.1 Thermodesulfovibrionales bacterium | reverse complement strand
GATTATTAAGGGTACATTTGAAAGTGTTTCAATATTATTTACGATAGTGGGCTTTCCCCATGCTCCTACATTCGCAAGGCGATAGTATGGTATTCTCGGATGACCTCTCCTCCCCTCGAGGGATTCTAAGAGTGTGGAAGCTTCACCACAGATATATGCTCCTGCACCTTGATGGACAGTTATATGAAATCTTATGCCTTTGCCGAGGATGTTGTCGCCGAGATAGCCTTTACTGTAAGCCTCTTTTATCGCTTTATTCACTATTTCTTTTGCTTTAGGATATTCTCCCCTTAGATATATATACCCATATTCAGCACCGAAGGAATAGCCAGCTATAACCATGCCCTCAATTAACAAATGTGGCCTTTTTTCAAGTATTGCCCTGTCTTTAAACGTCCCTGGCTCTCCTTCGTCAGCATTGGCGATGAGATATTTGGGAGAAACCTCTTTATTGAGACTACAAAAATACCATTTCATCCCTGCAGAAAATCCGACACCTCCGCGACCTCTGAGATTTGCTTTTCTTACCATATCAATCACCTCTGCAGGTGACATGGTAAGGGCTTTTTGGAGGGATTGATAACCACCTTGGTTATCAATATAAAAATCTATATTTGCGGAATTTGGATTATCTATGTCTTTTAAAAGAAACGTTTCCATCCTGAACCTTTAACTTTTTAACCCCTAACGATATTGAGAAAATATCTCCTCTATTGTTTTTTCTGTAAGATTCCCGTATAAATCATCATTGACAAGCATTGCAGGGCCCATAGCACATGCGCCAATGCATTCCATTATCACAAGAGAAAACCTGTTATCAGGTGTCGTAGAACCGTTTTCAAAACCGTACTGACGTCTTAGAAAATCAACCACTCTTTCAGCGCCCAATAACATGCATGAAACATTCGTACAGATTCGTATCAGGTTCCTCCCCATAGGCTTGTGCTTAAACATTGAATAAAAAGTACCGACACCTCTGACAGTAGCCTTTGGAATGCCTAAAGTAGTAGAAATAACCTCATATGCCTCGGTACCCAACCAGCCAAATTCTTTCTGTGCAATGTAGAGAGCAGGCAGAAGTGCTGCCTTACTATCCGGGTATCTTGTCTTTGTTTCCTCTAATTCTTTTATTGCTGTCTCACTAAACATTTAAACTCTCCAAAGTTTTTAGTTGTTCGTTTTCAGTCTTTAGTCTAACAACCAACAACTAACAGCTCACAACTGAATCTACCTGTCACATTCACCAAGAACTATATCAATTGTCCCGATGTTTGCAATCACATCTGCAACAAGGTGTCCCACACACAACCTCGGGAGTACAGAGGCGTGTATAAAAGAAGGCGCCCTTATCCTCATTCTGTAAGGCTTTCCTGTTCCGTCGCTCACAAAATAGAAACCGAGTTCTCCCTTTGGTACCTCGGTTGCCACATAGATTTCTCCTTCCGGTACGGTAGGCCCTTTTGTAATTAAAATAAATTGATGAATAAGATGCTCCATATCTTTTAAGATGAAATCCTTTGGCGGAAGGGTAAATTTAGGGGTATCAGCCATCACAGGTCCTTGTGGCAATTTTTCCATACATTGCCTGATAATTTTAATTGATTGCCTAAATTCAAGCATCCTGCAACGGTATCTGTCGTATGTATCGCAGTTTGTCCCGATAGGTACTTCGAATTCTACCTTATCATATGCATCATAGGGAGTATGTTTTCTTATATCATATTGGACACCGGAACCCCTTAATGTTGGTCCTGTAAGACCCCAGTTAATTGCCTCTTCTGCTGAGATTACGCCTATGCCTTTTGTCCTCTTGAGCCAAATCCTGTTTTTGTCTATCAGGGTCTCATACTCCGGTATTCTTGTGGGAAATTCTTCTGTAAACTTATAAAGGCTGTCGAGAAATTCCTGAGATACATCGTTTCTTACGCCTCCGACTCTCGGATACGTTACCGTAAGTCTTGCACCACAAATCATTTCAAACAGGTCAAGAATCCATTCCCTCTCTCTGAAGCAATATAAAAATACTGTCATTGCACCAATGTCCAGAGCGTGGGTTGCAAGCCAAAGGAGGTGGTTTGATATACGTGAAAGCTCACCCACAATGGTTCTTATAAACTTTGCCCTCTCCGGGGGATCTATTCCAAACAGTCTCTCGACTGCTACGACATAACCTATATTGTTTGACATCGCAGAAACATAGTCCAATCTATCGGTAAGGGGGAGTCCCTGAAAATACGTCAGACTTTCGCCGAGCTTCTCAATTCCCCTGTGCAGATATCCCACATAGGGTGTGACATTCACAATTGTTTCACCATCTATGTCAAGGACAAGCCTCAGGACACCATGTGTTGCAGGGTGCTGAGGACCCATATTGACATTAAGCTCTCTTGTTTCCAGTATCTTCTCTACCTTTTCCATCCTATCCTTCCCAATCAAATTCTCTGTACTTCTTTGCCTTTTCAAGAACTTCAGCAAAACCAGACCATTCCTTTTCAGGCCCCTTGAGAGGGTAGTCTTTTCTTAAAGGATAGCCTTCCCAATCCTCTGGTAAAAGAATCCTTCTTAGATCTGGATGTCCTTTGAATTTGATGCCAAACATATCAAAACATTCTCTTTCGTGCCAGTTGACACCAGCCCACACAGATAT
>JAGVMY010000005.1 GCA_020053565.1 Thermodesulfovibrionales bacterium | reverse complement strand
TATCTCCTCTCTCCTTACTAAGCGGTGGACTGCTTTGCTCTATGTAATCATATGGCGATTCTATGAGGATTGCAAGACTTTTTCTACAGCTTCAACGTCTGGGCCGGATTTGTTACCTTATCTGGATTGATTTTTTCTGCTATTTCAATTGAATTAATAAGCATTCTTTTTATTTCTGAATTATGCTCTACCATAGTTATCAATTGCTGTGTAATTGGCTCATGATTTGTTTGTGCCGATTTGTTGTCCTGTGCAAGAGCGCTAAAGCTCAAAAAATAACATAACGTAACAACTGACAATAACCGGGCCAGGGTTTTTTGCATTTTCATAAAGATTCCTCCTTCTTTAGAAAGTTATGCTTTCTCTGATTGAATTATGCTTAGAAGTGTAATTTAATCTCTTAGAATTTCCAAGAAAAATTTGCGCGTAGCGTCAGCCTAACGACGAGTTGAGCCGCCGTTGGCGGCTCGAACGATTTGTTAAGTGTCGTTACCCTGTTAATTAGCAACAAGCTTGATGCCATCAAGTTTATCTTCTAAATGAAGCCTAAATGTCTTCTTTACAGTTGTGAAATTATCGGAGATAACAGAATAAGTCATCAAGAAATCGCCGGGGCCTTTAATCGGAGGTACGAAGTGGCCTGAATCAGAATATATATTGAAGTAGGGTGTGTGTGGTGTATCGTGAAACACGAAGAAAGCATCTATTGCACGTTGTGATGACGGCAGAATAGTGGCGTTAGGTAAGACATAGCCTGCCCATTTGAACTCAACAACTTCAAGTTGTACGTTTTCTCCATTTGATAAGTTTATAGCAGTTTCTAAAAATGCGTAGCAGTTACGTGCATGCTTATGGGGGTTTAAATTTTTAACAAGTATGTGAAAGAATCGAGCGTTTTTTCGTTCTGGCAATCTGAGCGCGTCTGAATATTGATTCGACACCCGTTCTATAATCAACTGATTTTTCCAATTCGATTTCCAGCCAGGTCAACTTTATCGGCGATAACATTTGCTAAGGTATGTTTATCAGAAAAAGGAGTGCAGTTGGCCTGGAGATAGCTTAATATTCCGTCATCTTTCTTTACACCAGACTCTTGAAAACCAAGAACAGGCATATCTAGAAAGGATGCTATTGCTAGCTCCTGATGGCAAAATAAAGATCCTCGCCACGTTTGTTCATCCAATTTTTCTCTTTTAAAATCAACAAAGAGAAAATATTCAGACGAAGATAATTCCTCAAAAATATTTTCCTTTAAACCTTTAAGTGTTTGCTGTTGCACGGCAATATATGGATCAAATCCCTTTTTTCTAAGGCGGTCTGCTATCTGCTCCGCAATCACTACCTCTTCAGATTCTTTTCGCTGTCCGCAACTTATAAAAACCTTCGATTGTATTTTATCCATAGATAGCACCTTTGAATTAACGATATCATTAACTGGTTTCTTGTTATCATACGGCAAATGCATGGTTAAGGCAATGAATTTGACAAAAAATTTAAGTATATGCTTATAATTCTCCAAATCCATAACTCGTTATCCACGAAAAATGAGTGAATAACGAGTTAACTTATTATGCACATATGAAAGACATACCGTTTGACATATTGAAACAGTTCAGCGGCATGCTGAAGAGACGCTCAGTCCCTGCAGCCGTCTGGTGAGGACAGGTGATTTTGAGATTACGGAATAACAATTACTGTTTATTTAATAAACCTAACTCCTCTGAATATTTCCTAAACATCTCAAGTCCTTTTTTATGCTCATCACTGAAATCATACGATATTCCCCTCCAGTAGAAGATGAGTTCCTCTTCTGTTACAGAGAGAGAATAACGATTTAACAGAACCAGTTTCCATTCCTTTGCAATTTCATTTAAATTGTTCATGGCGGACTCTTTTGCCATATTGAGGTCATGGACAAATCTTTCAAAGAGCTCTGCCTTCTTTGTAGAGCAGTCTTTCCTTGCAATCCACAATGCAAATACAAATGGAAGACCAGTATTTTCATACCATAAATCTCCGAGATCATAGACATACATACCTGTTACAGTCTTTTTTGCTCTCAGGGCATCATCACCGATCAAAAGACAGGCGGCTTCTCCGCTCATTACTAAATCCAAGAGTCCGTTTGCTGGCCTTAAGTCACACTCAATCTTGTAAAATTTTTTTAAGATAATATCGAGTAGGACAACAGAGGTTTCTGACTGTGACGAGGTGAGGATTGTAGTGCCATCCAAACTTTCTATCGGTGTTCTACTGAAAAGGAATATACTCCTCACAGGACCTTTTGAACTTATAGAATGGTCTTCAATAATGGAGTACTTGTCCGGATATCTGAGGTATTCAATAGATGAGGATGGGCTTATATCTATCTCTTCGTTTCTTAACATCCGATTGAGAGCAGAGGGAAATCCATCTATGATTTCATATTCTGAAAGGTTACCTTTCTCCAACATATAAAATATCGGGAAGAGATTTGTGTATGCAATTTTCCCTATCCTGAGAAGAGGCTTGTTTTTGTCTTGCAACTGTTTATATCCTTTCAATGCTTATTGTTTTAGAATCCTTTGCGTTCTTGAGTACAGAGGCATCTCCATTGATTCTACCTACGAGATTCACCTCACTCGCAGGGACAGGCTCAGTGCCTTTGCTTATAGGGGTTGGGCCAAAGAATATGCATAGTGCATTTCCAGGCGGCCAGTACCCGATGTCTCCAATCTTCACATCTATCGTTGCAGTTTCATCAAGTGGTTTCTGCACAGGAATCTCAAAATAAAATTCATCACCCCATGTATTGAATCCAGTCTCTATTGGAAGTGCGTTTGAAATTGCTTTTGCACATTCTGTATCAAAGAACTCTGCCCCAAGTTCAACATTTTTAACAGTTATCTTGATTTGTGTTGGCATGACAGGAAGTGTATAAGAAAATGCCTTCTTGTTTCAACTAGCTGAGAAGAAAATACGTGTTATAGATCTAAAATTTTATTTTTAAAGATTAGGGAATGATATCACACCCAGTGACGAAGCTCAGTTCGTCAACCTCCCTTAAATCATATGCATTGAGCATTGCAAACAGGTGAGTACTTCGGATCCATCCCGGGAAGTGACAAGCCATGAAACAGTATTTTTTGTTGATTTGACAATAGCAATGCCTTCTGTAAGAATATCTTTTATCTGTGATTAAACACCTTGAAGAGAAGATAATAAAGGGAAGGTATCTTTCAAAAGAGGATGCCTTCTCTCTCAGTGAGGTCTCCGGGTCTCAGATCTTTGACCTGTTTACATCTGCAAACAGAATCAGAAACCATTTCAAAGGGATTAAGGTAAATCTCTGCTCTATTGTCAATGCAAAATCAGGCTTATGCTCTGAGGACTGCTCTTTCTGTGCCCAGTCATCTAAAAGTACAGCGAAGATAGAGGTGTACCCCCTTGTCAGTAAAAAAACAGCCATTCAAAAGGCAAAAGAGGCAAAGAAATCAGGCGCAAAGAGATTTTCTCTTGTAACAAGCGGTAGAAAGGTTTCGGACAGAGAACTCTTTGTTCTTGCAGATATGATTTCTCAGATTAGAAAGATCAGCATT
>JAGVMY010000155.1 GCA_020053565.1 Thermodesulfovibrionales bacterium | reverse complement strand
GGATATACAGATTCATGATCTTTTACTGAGGGATATAAGATTAAGGAAGCCACTGCAGCAAGTATCCATGGCCATGACCGTAACGCATAATTTGCGATGTTGAAATATAAGGTAGCACCAATCGCATGTTTTTCATTTTTGCATGAGACCATTCTCTGGACAATGACGCCTCCACCATCTGATGAATACTTTGACCACCAGCTCATCCCCATATAGGCGATGAAAGTAAGAACAGGAAGGCTGATAAAGCCGGCATCCATAGGGGGGAAAAAATCTGTATAATGTTGATTATTCCCATAGAGGGATTCTATATTGGTTTGGAGCATAGATAACCCTCCAGATTTGTCCACAGCAAAATATGCGAGGAGGATTGCGCCAACCATTGCGACAATAAATTGAAAGAAGTCTGTGACAATCACTCCCCAGTAACCTGACATCAAAGTATAAAAGATAGTGATACCGCTTGAGATGATGATTGCCTGCCACTTGGACCAACCAAGGCTCACATCGAGTATTTTTGCCATAGCAAGGATTACCTGTGCCTTTATGATGGTGTGAATGAATATCGAAAAATATATGGCTTTAAAGCCTCTGAGGATAGATGCTGGCCTCCCAGAGTAGCGCATCTCGGTAAGTTCAACGTCAGTCATCACGCCTGCTGACTTCCATAATTTTGCAAAAATAGCTACAGAAAGCATCCCGCTTATTACAAAGCACCACCACTGCCAGTTTTCGTAAATACCCTGAGAACGCACCAGTCCTGTAACATAAAGGGGGGTGTCGGCTGAGAATGTCGTTGCTACCATGGATGTTCCTGCAAGCCACCACGGAAGCTTTCTCCCGGAGAGAAAATATTCATCAGTGTTTGACGATGCCCGTTTTGTGAAGTAAAGACCGAGAATAAGAGATAACGCCATATATGAAGCGATAATTGTCCAGTCGATGAATGTCAGGCTCATGGTTTAATATTAAGAATAACAGGCAGTTTACCCTTAAAATCCTTTTCGCCCGTTAAGCATCTTATAACAGCTTTCTGTGCCTGCTCAGTTGCTTCATAGGCAGCAATCAGCACATCAGCTTCTTTAAAACGGCTTAACACATAGGGGCTTCCAAATGATATGACTATTGAAATTTTAGCTTTTCTTATGAGTTCTGTAATTTGATGGCTTTGCTCATCATCTATTCCTGACTTGCCTTTCCATGCAGAGATGCTGGTAAATATTGCAAATACTATGATCTCATCCAGAAATTCCTCCGTACTCCCCTCTACTAATCCCATCTCGCCCCTCTCTTTAAGTAATCCCCCTTTACCCCCCTTTAGTAAAGGGGGGGTAGGGGGGATTACATTCTCATTCGTTGTAGTTATATGTCTAAAATAGTCTCTTAACAGAGAAGATTCATACAATGTTTTATCTCCAGCCAATACTGCATGAACTCTGTTAAAGTCTGAAATTGGTAACAGTCCAGCCTTATGCTTTACAAGGGATATGGACATTTCAATGATATGCTCTGAAAGCTTTATATGCTGCTTGTGATCAACCTCAGCCATTATAAAGTTTTGAAGTCGTGCCTTTATCTTTACTATTCGATCTACCGCTTCGTCTATCTGTTCTTCACTAATCTTATTCTCATCAAGAGCAAATAGGAGTTTTTTAACTGTATTATCGGCATCTACAGGGTGGAGCAATATATCGATCCCTGCATTGAAGCACTCAATAGGGATATTTTCAATGTCTTTTAAAGCGTCCATATTCAGGGCATCTGATAAAATTAATCCATCAAAACCAAGTTCATTTCTCAATAAATCAGTAATGATCTTTCTTGACAGACTTGCAGGTTTTGAATCAATAGCCGGAACACTCAAATGTCCAACCATGATGCTGCTCACGCCTGTTTTGATTGCCTCAAAAAATGGCATTATGTCTGTAGTCATCAGATCGCTCCTTGATTTTGTGATAACAGGAAGAGAGATATGGGAATCTATGGCTGTATCACCATGCCCTGGAAAATGTTTGGCGCAGCTTATGAGTCCTGAGGTTTCCAGTATTTTTATATACTCTGAGCCGAACCACGCCACATCCTCAGGATTATCAGAAAAAGCCCTTGTGCAGATAATGGGGTTGTCAGGATTTTGATTCACATCCAGAACCGGAATGAGAGGCATATTTATTCCTACATCCTTTGCCTCGTCAGCTATAGCCTTAACCGCACTTCTAAGTATTGACACATCTTCAGGTTTATTTTTATTAGTTGCTGCTGCCATAGCCATCTGGCACGGGAATACAAGAGCATTCTTAATCTGCTGTCCAACACCGCGTTCAATGTCAGATGCGATAAATAAAGGTATTTCTGAAATAGACTGGATTTTGCCAATGAAATCTTTTATTTCATCCTTTTTACCACCAAAGAGTATAAATCCACCGATGCCCTTCTTTACGAGCTCAATTATTTTTTCCTGATAGTTCTTAGAGGCAACCTTATCTCCATCAAGCCTGCTGATAATCAGTTGATATAATTTATTTTCTAAGGTGTTCAGGCGCACATTAAAGGCATCTGGCATGTTGAAGTTTATCAGATTGAATTAAAAAGAGACAACACATACCTATCTGGTAAGTATCTCCATGCCAGTCAGTACATGAATATACGGGGCATAGAATGAGTGACACAGGTTAGTTGCAGTATGTAAAGGTTGAGTCATCACAGAGATGATTCAAGTGTTAAAGAATTTTATCCTGTGGTACAATTTAAACATATGACAAAAAGAGCAGGAATTATCATCATCGGCGATGAGATACTCTCAGGTTTAGTTCAGGATAGTAATGCACTATTTATGGTAAAAGAGTTGAGACAAAAGGGAGTGGACGTTCGACGTGTTTCTTTTATTAAAGACGATGTCGATGACATCTCAAGAGAAGTCAAAATATTTTCAGAGGAATTCGATTATGTGTTTACTTCAGGAGGTATCGGGCCGACACATGATGATGTCACCATCGAAGGGATTTCAAAAGCCTTCAATGTGAGGACTGTGATCAATGGGCAATTGAGAACCGTTCTTGAAAAAATGTTCAAAACCACTCTTACTCCAGAACAGTTACGAATGGCTGAGGTACCTGAAGGGGCAGAAGTCATACCTGATGAGACAATCGGCCTTCCACTTATTAAATATAAAAATGTATATATTTTCCCTGGGATTCCCGAACTCCTCATGAAGAAATTCTTTGTTATCGAGAAGTTGTTATTCACTGATAACCCGCCCTTGATTAAAAGAATATATATAAAAGAATTTGAATCAAGAGTTGCTCCAATTTTAAACAAGGTCGTGAAAAATCACAGGAACGTAAAAATAGGCTCTTATCCATTTATGAATATCGAGGATTACACTATCATGATTACACTCGAATCGTATGAGAGCAATTCTTTACATGACGCATTTCAAGAGTTAACGAATAGTCTCCCTTCAGACACGATAGTAAGAGTGGAAGATTGAAGATGAATAAATTAAACTGACTATTAAGTCTTTTATACCCTTCCTGATTCGGTAGCGTTTTTCCTGACTCCCCATACCTTATCATCATCAGCTAATTTCATTACGGTTTCCATTTTCGCACTTGGGTTTTTGCCAAGATTTGTTCTCACTAGCGTATCTTCATCATCAGATAATTCTTGTAAAATTTCTACCGGGGTATTGGGGTTTATTGCCACATTATTTCTCACTGACCATTCTTTATCCTTCGCTAACTTCTTTAGAGTTTCTTTTGTGGTATTACGATTCTTTGCGACAACGCTCCTGATCATCCAATCCTGGTCAGTAGAAAGTTCATCTAAGGTTTCTGAAGGGGTATCAGGGTCATTTGCGACACGCCATTTTTCACTTTTTTCCATACTATATACCTCCTTATTATATGTATAACTATTTTATCTTAGATTGCTAAAAATCAAATACCAGACTGAAAGCCATTTTAAACTTTTCTTCCCTCTAAGTCAATACCAAAGATGAAAACAGGAAGGATGAAGGGTATATCTTTTGACAGCTTGTCAGGAGATCTAATTACCGTTACAATAAAAATACATTGGTTATACAAGGCTAAAAGGTATCTGTCATTGCGAGCCTGCTCCGCCTCAGGCGGACGAGACTTCTCGCAATGACTTTGAAAGTCTTGTGACATTTAAAGTTGAGGAACTATGGATATACGCACATTTCTTTCAAAAGTATTTTTATTTAGTTCTTTTGCTAAAGAAGAGTTAGATCTCCTTGAGTCTTTCAGTGCATTGAAAAAAGTCGATAAAGGAGAGCAGATATTTTCTGAAGGCACGGATGCGAGTGCATTCTTTGCTGTTGTCTCAGGGAAGGTAAAGATTTACAAGGTCTCTCCTGATGGAAAGGAACACACATTGCATATCCATGGTTCAGGAGATCTCGTAGCAGAAGCTGCAATATTTGATTCTGTGATCTACCCTGCATCGTGTATGGCTTTGGAAGACACCGCACTTATACGTATTTCAAGAGAAGGATTTTTAAGCCTGATAAAAAAGCACCCAGAGTTTGCATTAAAGATGATGAGCGGTTATTCAAAAAGGTTGAGACAGTTTGTTTCGAAGATTGAGGAACTCTCACTAAAAGATATCAAATCAAGGCTTGCAGGCTATTTGCTTGAAAATAGCGCAGTTGAAAACGGGACAACCATTTGCAGGCTCAACTATTCGAAAAAGGAGCTCTCATCTCTGCTCGGAACAATACCAGAAACCCTCTCCAGGTCTCTTGCCTTTTTAAAACAAAAAGGGCTTATTGTTGAAAAAGATAACCTCATAATCATCCCTGACCCTGATAAATTAAAGCTCTTTTCTAAGAGTCATATTTAAGCACTTGCATATTTTAACTATTGTAGTTTATATTTTGAGAGCCTCAAAGGCGGAACCACTTAATATTTAAAAGGGAGTACATATATGAAAAAATTCAATTGCTGGGAGTTTATGAAATGCGGGAGGCAACCAGGTGGAGACAAATTGAATGGACGTGATGTGTGTCCAGCAGCAAAGGATAATCCTTGTAATGGTTTAAATGACGGGGAATATGGTGGCCGTATTTGTTGGGCAATAGCTGGCACGTTTTGCAAAGGCGAAATTCAAGGAACAATTGCAAGCAAAATTGCGGATTGTGTTTTTTGTGAATTTTATAAAAAAGTGAAGAGTGAAGAAGACGAGAAATTAGTTATGTATGATGAAATAATCGATAGAATATATTCCTGAGGCAGGTCAATAATATAATCGTTCTCATTTTTATTCATTTTTATTCATCCTAAATAAAATCTTTCATTCAATCCTTCAACCTTTCTGTTAGTACCTTAACTGCATTTTCTCTAAAAATAATTGTTGCAATGTAATCTCAAGGAGTTTCTGTACTGTTGACGATTATCAAAAACCCTCTCTTGACTTAAGTCAAAGACACCTCTCTTTATTTGATGTATTCTGAAACTAAAGAAATTAAGAAAGGAGTTAAAAATGAAAAGGAAGATAATTACAATCAATGAAGAGCTTTGTGATGGGTGTGGAAATTGTGTGAGCGCCTGCTCAGAAGGTGCCTTACAGATAGTTGATGGGAAGGCAAGGCTTGTGAAAGAGGATTTCTGTGATGGTTTTGGAGATTGTATTGGTGAGTGTCCCACAGGGGCATTAACCATTGAGGAAAGGGAATCAATACTGTTTGATGAAGAAGCAACAAAAGAACATCTGCTTAAGACAAAGGGCAAAGAAGCAGTATGGAGAATGGAAGAAGCACAAAGAAAACACAATGGTAAAGAACGTCCACCTATGCCATGTGGCTGTCCCGGGAGTCTTGTTCAAACATTCAAGAGAACAGAAAAAATAGTTGAACATAGCCATCAAAAAGTAGCGTCTCAGCTTGGCAACTGGCCAATCCAGATAACCCTGCTCCCACTTAAAGCACCATATTACGAAGATGCAGATTTACTGGTGGCTGCTGATTGTTGTGCTTATGCATATGGCGGATTTCACAATGACTTTATCAAAGGATATACATTGGCAATTGGTTGCCCGAAACTCGATAACCCGAGTGCATATCTGGAAAAACTGGCGAGTATACTCAGCGAAAATAATATCAAATCTGTAACAGTTACCTATATGGAGGTACCATGCTGCACGGGTTTGCTCAGATTAGTTGAGGAGGCAGTGAAACAGAGTGGAAAAGATATTCCGATAGAGAAAGTTGAAATAGGTATTAGAGGTCAGGTAAAAGTGCAACATTTTTATACAATAGCAGCTCGTTGACCCTGAAGGGACTGTTTATCCCAAAAAGCTCTTTACCTGGGGAATAGACTTATGTTATTTTATTAAACTTTTTCTTTACTCTGAGTACTGATGAAAAAGGGTGGAAATGGTCTGGAAGTTTTTAACTTAAATAGGATCGATTCGAGATTCGTCATCATTTTTCAGAAAGGGGCTTTAAAGGGTGTTAATTATAGGTGAAAAGCTAAGCATAATAGCCAGAAGAGTTCGAGATGCTATGTTGAATAGAGATAAAGGACCCATACAGGATATCGCTACTACTCAGTGGAAGGCTGGTGCAGGGATGATAGATGCGAATATAGGCCCTGCTGAAGACAGCGGAGAGTCATTGATGGAATGGATGGTTACTACCATACAGGAGATTGTTCCTCTCCCCATATGTCTTGACACAACAAATTATAAGGCAATAGAGGCTGGTCTAAATGTCCATAACAAAGAATGGGGAAAGCCTATGATAAACTCTACATCAAATGACCCTGAGAGGTTTCCGATGCTCGAACTCGCAGCTAAATATAATGCAAAGATAATTGGTCTTACCGTTGGTAAGGGTGGACTACCTGCAGATGCTGAGGAGAGGGCTGCCATAGCAGCAGAGATTATGGGGAGGTCTATGGAATATGGAGTTCCACTTGAAAATGTATACCTGGATCCACTTGTACTGCAGATAGCAACATCTCAGGATCATGCATTGAAGGTCATCAAGGCAGTAAGGATGTTCCAAGACCTGAATGACCCTCCGATGAAGACAGTTGTTGGTCTTAGCAATATATCGAATGGCTGTCCGAAGCAATTGAGGCCGATAGTGAATAATTATTTCCTTTCTCTATTAATGTATGAAGGACTTACTGCTGCCATAGCAGACCCACAGGAGATAGTGCCAACAGTAAAGACTATAAATGTGATACTGGGTAAAACACTCTATGCCCATTCGTATTTGGAAATGTGAAAAAATCGTGATGCGTTATGCGTGATGGGTAATGAGTTTAATTTTTTTTTACAGATTACTCATTACGCTTTGCGGATTACGGAGGTAAAAGATGGCTTTTACGCCTTCAAAAGAGACATATACAGGCAAGGTTTATTCGGTAACAATAGGGACTGATGAAAACACAGTTACCTTTGGAGGAGAAAATGTACTCCCGTTTTATACCTTTGAAGGTGTGGTGCCGAATAGGCCTGTTATTGCGTATGAGATACAGGATGTCCCTCCGGATGATTGGCCCGAAAATATACAGAAACCATTCAAAACTGTTTCAAATGATCCTATAACATGGGCGAAGTTCTGTCAGGATGTTCTTAAAGCAAAGGCTATAACGCTCAGACTTAAAGGTACTCATCCAGACAGCCAGAACCGCTCTCCAGAGGATGCAGCAAAAACTGTGAAAGATGTTCTCTCTGCTATAAATGTTCCTTTGATACTACTCGGGAGTAACCACACTGAAAAAGATGCAGCTGTCTTAGTTGCTGCAGCAGAGGCTGCCAAGGATAAAAATTGCATCATAGGTAAGGCGCAGGAGGCTAATTATAAGACGATTGTTGCCGCTGCAATAGCACATAACCACAAATTAATTGCAATGTCGGAGCTTGATGTAAACCTATCCAAACAACTTAATATATTAATTACACAGATGGGCTTCGACAGAGAGAAGTTAATTATAGACCCGATGTGTTCAGCTCTTGGATATGGGCTTGAATATACCTATTCGGTTATGGAGAGGATAAGGCTTGCTGCCCTTGCACAGAATGATCTATCAATGCAACCACCGATGTTAGGTGACATAGGTATGTATGTCTGGAAGGTGAAAGAAACACAGGCTTCTGAAACAGATATGCCTCAATGGGGTTCTACGGAGGAGAGGGGAATAACATGGGAGGCTGTTACCGCAATAGCGTTGCTCTTAGCTGGTGCTGAACTTCTCATAATGAGACACCCTAAGGCAGTTGAGGCAGTGGAAAAGGTAATTGATGAGTTGGTGGAGGTTTAAATGGCCCTGACCGGCGTTGAGATATTTAAACTTCTCCCTAAGACAAACTGCAAGAAGTGCGGGTATCCTACATGTCTTGCCTTTGCAATGAAACTTGCCCAGGGTCAAGTCTCTATAGATTCATGTCCTGATATTCCTGAAGACATAAAGCAGAAACTTGCCGAGGCATCTGCTCCTCCGGTAAAACCGATTATATTCGGTGTAGGTGATAAGGCAGTAAAGATGGGAGAGGAAACAGTACTTTTCAGACATGATAAAAGGTTTGTTAACCCCTGTGTCTTTGCACTCGAGATAAAAGACACACTTTCAGAGGCTGATATAAATAGTAAGATTGAGGAAGTTATTAATTCAGAGATAGAGAGAGTTGGACAGAGACTCAGGATCGATGCGATTGCCCTTACAAATGATTCTAACAATGTGAGCAAATTAAACGCTGCTGCAAAGCTTATTGCAACAAAGGCACCTGATGTCCCTATCATAATCTGCACGGGTAATCCTGAAGCTGCTGAGATAGCAGTAAAACAATTTGCAGACAAGAAACCAATTCTCTATGGTGCAAATCCTGAAAACGCAGAGTCCATGGCAAGTATTGCAAAGAATTATAAGGCAATACTCGGAGTTGTTGCATCCTCCGCCTTTGGCGGATCAGGCGGAGGACTTGATGAGCTTTCAGCCTTTATTGAAAGAATTAAATCCCTCGGTATTGTCGATATAGTAATTGACTCAGGAGCAAGGAAGGCAAAAGATATTCTTAGAGACAACACACTTATAAGGAGGGCTGCAGTTAAAAAGAACTTTAAGCCTCTCGGCTACCCTATTATAACCTTTGCTCAGCGGGGAGATAGCTTAATCGAATCAATTATAGCAACGATAGGGGTTGCAAAGTATTCTTCGATAATCGTTCTAAGCAGTATCGAGAAGTGGAAGAACCTCGCACTCTTTACACTGAGGCAGAATATTTACACAGATCCTCAGGTTCCAATGCAGGTAGAGCAGAAGATTTATAAAATTGGGGAACCAAAACCTGACTCACCATTATTTATTACAACAAACTTCTCTCTTACTTACTTTATCGTATCTGGCGAGATAGAAAACAGTAAGGTTCCAAGTTATCTCGCTGTTATGGACTGTGAGGGCCTTTCAGTTCTTACAGCTTGGGCAGCAGGAAAGTTTACAGCAGCAAAGATTGCGCAGTTTATAAAAGAGAGCGGTATCGAGAACAATATAAAACACAGGGAACTTATTATCCCTGGCTACGTAGCAATACTCAGTGGCGCAATAGAGGATAAGCTTGAAGGCTGGAAGATCACAGTTGGTCCAAGAGAAGCAAACGGAATACCTGCATTCTTGAGATCAAAGACAACGTAAGAAAAGTATTTAACCTGAATAATGCAGGCATTGTTCGAAAATCTGCATCTTCCAATTGAATTATTAATTGAATTATTTTTGTAAAGATATAATAAACAAGGATTATTATAAGGATTATTATAGAGAAGAATACCTTGACTTGTAGGCGCACTTTTTATAAAGTAAATAATATAAAAATTATTTCAAACGCAATAGTGATTTTTTATCTAGGGAGGTCAGGATGTCCAAACTCATAGCCTCAGCAGCTATAAGGGGCGCACATAAACTTGTACAACAGGCTGAAGAGATGCTCGATAAGGCTATTACTGAAAAAGGTGAGGGTTTTTTATTCGAATTCCCGGATACTGCATATTATCTGCCTATGATATATGCAATGACAGGTTTCCCTGTAAAGACTCTGTCAGATATGAAGGTTGCACTGGGAATGGCAAAGGGATTACTTCACCCGGAACCTGAAGAGCATGTATGGAAACCATACTTAGGTGAAACACTTGATTCAGGGATGGCAACACTCTTTGCAGAAGAAATTATTATGGCCATTCGTTATATCAATGGCCTTGAGCCTGTAACAGACCCTGAGACAGGGTATGTTTATAATGGATTTATTACAGATACCATCCAGAGGAATCTTGGTATTCAGCTTGTTGATGGCAGCATGCCTGGTTTTGCTGCTGTCATTGGTGCCGCACCTGATGATGATACTGCAGTAAAGATTATAAGGGAGCTCCAGGAGAAGAATATTCTTACTTTCCTTACAGGCCATGTGAATGGTAATAGTGTCACGAAACAACTCTTAAGAAAAGGCATTGAGCTTGGATTTGATACAAGGATAGTTCCGGTTGGCCCTGATACAGAACATACTATATATCCTCTCAACTGGTCGGTAAGGGCCTCACTGATATTTGGTGGTAAAAAGCCTGGTGATTTCAAGGGTCATCTCAAATACACAAAGGACAGGGTTTTTGCATTTGCACTGGTTTTAGGAGAACTTGATGAAATAAAGTGGACGACTGGAGCTGGTGCCATAAATATGGGTTATCCGGCAGTCTGTGATACAGATGTGCCGGTCATACATCCAACAGGTGTATGTATTTATGAAGAGGTTGACAAAGAGTTTGACCATAATAAGATAGTCCAGAAGGCAATTGAGGTAAGGGGTTTAAAAATCATTGTGGAGAAGCCCCCGATCCCTGTTGCATACGG
>JAGVMY010000145.1 GCA_020053565.1 Thermodesulfovibrionales bacterium | reverse complement strand
CCCTTTTCTTGGAAGTATCTTAAATCTTCTTTTTTGACCCTTTCCATATTTAAGAATATAATTTACCGTAACGCTTGCCAGTCCCGGACTGTTATGCTCCTTGCTGAGATGTCCTAACCAGAACTCGGTCTGCGGATTTGGATGGTTAAGGATTATATTTCCTACTACCTCATTGGAGAGGTGACCAGAACACATAATTCTTTTCTTCAGTGTATCATGATATTTTCCCTGAAGAAGAGAAAAATCATCATAGTTCGAATCAATAATCACTAAGTCTGCATCAACCATCTCTTTTTTGCTCTTGTCCTCTACCCTACCGGAATCCATGAGATACACAACTTTATGCTTCCCGTACGTAATGGTAAAACCAACAGGTTCAGCAGCGTCATGGTACACAGGAAATGATTTTATTTTCGTCTTCCCTATCTGAAAAACTTCACCAGTAGTAAATATTTCTGTCTCTACCCCGAGATTTTTAATAGCATTATTCAGATTTTTAAATGTTGGAACATTCGCGTAAATAGTAATTGGAAATTTTTTGCTAAAGGTACGGATGCCTGTTGTATGGTCACCATGCTCGTGGGAGAGTAACACTGTGGATGGCAGTGAAGAGACCCTGAGAAATCTCAACTTTCGCATAAGATCACGAAAACCTATACCAAGGTCTATAAAAAAACTTTCCTCTTTTGTCACTATTAAAAAGCAATTACCTTCTGAACTACTTCCTAAAGATACTATCCGAAACTCGGTCATGGGGCAATATACCTTCCAAATCCTTTCCGCCTGAGCCCAGCATCCTTTTAAAGGATAGGGCATTTCTTAAGGCAAAACCAGCGTGGCAATTGTTAAAGAAAGTGTAGACCTTCTGTGCCTTTGAGCCCATCCTCTCTGCTTCTGGTACGAACTCTTTTAATTCTTCATCTGAGTAAAAGTAGTTATATCTTTCGGAAACAGGTGAGTTGAACCAGTGTGGATTTCTCCCATGAAACCTCATATACCCAAAAGAGGAAGTAACCTCATTTATGAAGGGCATGAGAGAATGCATGTAAACTCCTTTCGATATCCTCTTTTGTCGGGAGCGTCTCGAGCCTGTTGTCAAAAGGATCATGGGTTATTCCTTTATACCCCTTTACCACAAATTCAAAGTCTTCTGGAACCTTATCACTCATAATTTCCATATGTCCTGAACTTGGAAGAGCATAATAGGTAAAATTGATCTCAACCGTATCAAATTGAAGGGTATAGGCGTAATACGATAACATCTCCTTATTTGACAATCTTGCAGGATACACGGTCCCTTTCCAGTCAGGGAAGGAAAATCCTGATGTGCCTATCTTTATCATTTTACGTCATTGATGAATGTATACATTGAAAGAGGAAATAGTTCAATCATAGTATAAGATACCATAAGCACCACTATCATTGATGAAATGAAAAGTGCTCATTATCTACGCCTCAACAGACAGTGTCCTGCAGAATTTATGACACACTATTCAAAAAACTCAAAGTATGGTAGATTTAAACAAGGAGATACAATTGTCGAAGAGTTATGCAATATGCCATTTCTGTGGGAAACGTGTGGAATACACTGAATGTTCTGACGAAGAGACTGCACCAGAGGATGCACGTTGCGAAATATTAAAAGGCTGGCTTTTAGTGAGGCAATGGAAGGGAATTGGATTAATTGACGATTATGATTTTTGTTCTCTTGATTGCCTTCAAAAGTGGGTAGTGAGCCAGCTCCCAAAAATCCCTGAAGAATACCTGAGAGCTTTTGATGAGGATAAGGATAAATAGATTGGAAGTGTGATTGAATTTATATTCTGGAAAGACCCTCCAACAACGAATAATTTACATTATTAACTTTATATGTGCATGCGGTAAAATATACTTAAGCATATTATTAAAGGAGGTGTACTATGGCAAAGGCAAAGAAGGCACTCGCTCCATTTGGAGTTGGGATTAAAGAGGAAGAGGTTATTTCTGTAGAGATGCCAAATAAGGTGGGAGAGCTTCAGAAGGTTGCAAAAAAGATTGCAAATGCAAGAATTGACATTCACTACATGTATGGTACTGCCGGGGCTGGCAAAACGTCGATCTGTGTCTTTAAAACAGCGGATGATAAAAAGACGATCAAGATAATTAACAAACAGTAACCAGTAAAGAGCAACAGGTAAAGAGGGAAATGAGCATTAAATCCTTAGAAGAAGAAATATATTGTTTTCATCTTGAAAAAAGGGTAGTCGAGAGGGTAAGTAGAGGCGTCCATTTTGATAAAAGGCCTGATCTTGTTCTCTGGGTATGCCACTTCCCTCTGTATTCTTTATCAGGTATACAGTGTCCTGTTATTGCTCATGGCGATCGCTGCCCGCATAATGGCCCTTTCTGCAATAACTGAAATAGAAATATTTCAGACTCTCCAGCGAGCCCTTTTCTCCCTGTGGTCTTCCACTTCTTTTCTTTTCGTCTCAAAACCTTTTTTCCCCATTATGCCATAGGTGAGATTTTTACCTTCTTCAACGCCTGGTTGGTTGAAAGGGTTCATCTCGTAAAGTAATCCTGTAAAGGCAGTTGCAAGTTCTAAGAAATGGAATAACTGGCCCATATGATAAGCGTCTATTTGAGGTACTGTAATTGTCATGCTTGGCCTTCCAGCCTTTACCAGAGCAAGCTCTGTAGCTTCTTCTTCTGCCTTTATAAGCTCTGAGAGTGTATGTCCTGAGAGATAGCTCAGCCCTTCCATATTCTGAAATACATCGGGTATTTGTATATCAACGCTGTAATCATTAATTCTGATAAATATGAGTATCTTATCCTGAGGCCCCTCAATCCAGAGCTGGAGCTGTGAGTGCTGGTCTGTCGAGCCTACAGAGGGATATGGAGTAAGACCCATCCCTTGTTTTCCAAGACTTTCAGCCCAGAGCTGGCAGAACCATTCAGTGAATGGTTTCAGGCCATCTGCATATGCCATCATTACATCAATAGTCCTGTGTTTTTCTCTATCCATGAGATAAAGGAGTGTCCCGAAGAGATATGCAGGGTTTTTCCACAACTCGGCGTCAGAACATTTTTTCTGGATATCCTTTGCACCCATAAGCAGTTCCTCAGAATCAATGCCGATAACTTCTGAGAGCAATAGCCCAACAGGGCTCAACACAGAATATCTCCCCACAACACCCTGAGGTATAGCAAGAGACTTCAGGCCTTCCTCATTCACAATCCTCCTGAGATTCCCCTTTTCAGGATCTGTTGTCGCTATAAATCTCTTTGACGCATCTCTCCCAAGCACCTTCTTCATCTCATCCCACAAGATCATAAAAGCTGCTGCTGTCTCTGCAGTATTCCCTGACTTTGATATTACATTCACAGAAGTGGTCTTTAAATCAATTATAGCAAGCATCTGTTGTAATGTCCTTGGGTCAACATTGTCATAAATAAATACCTTTGGTATTTTCTGGAGGTTATGGAATGGACTCAGTGCCTCTAAAATTGCCCTCGAGCCAAGAGCAGATCCACCAATACCTAAAATCAGGAAATTCTCTGATTCTGTTTTGACCTCTTGTGCGATCTTTTTTATCTCAGGGGTATCCTGAGAAATAAGGTCTATAAAAGCGAGCTCAGGCCAGAACCTCTCTTCTATCTTTTTGTGTGCCCCTTTGACTTTGTCTATGAAATCTTCTATTATGCTTTCCGGGAGTCCACTGACACCAATAACTCCTTCCATCATATTCGAAAAATTAAGCTCTATCATTCGGTCTCCCCTTTCAGGGTTAAATTAACCCAAAAATGCAATTGAGATAAAGAAACCAGAAGCAAGCAGGGCACGGTATTTAAGCGGTTTTGAATTCTTTAGTAGAAAGAATTCACCTCGGAGTATCCCGATGTATATCGGGAGACGAGAATGAGCGAAAATGCCATGTCCTGCCTGTAAACCATAATCATAACTCCTTTGCTGCTTTGAGACTCTCTTTTACAAAGAAGATAAAAAAAACAGTGAAGCCGATAAGGATGCCAAAAGGATTTATTAAATCGAAAAAAAAGAGGATACCAAGGACACAGGCGATGATGAGGAGCCTCGTAAAACTGCCGAAAATGAGCCTTACCTTTGGCGCCTGTTGGTAGGTTACAACGAGCCCTTCGATTCCCTTTGAGAGACCTCTGAGATTCAAGATGCCAATAAGGCCTCCTAAGAGAATACTTATCGGGAGCCTCTTCCACTCGATAAATGCCGAAAGAATTGAGAGAGGTATAAGGACAATAACTGTCTGTTTACTGGTCTTTTTTATCAGATTCATCTTCTGTTTTTGTTGATTTCATTGCCATCCTGAAAAGGTCTCTAAAGCCTGCGATAATGCCGAATATAAAAAAGATGACCATGAGCCAGGGAAAGGTTTGGATACCGAACCACTTATCCATGGCATAATCAAGACCATATCCAACGGCAAGCCCTATAAATGTCGCAAAAACTAGCTGAAGCCCTACCATGCTTGCATCGAGGATCATCTTGAATAATGATTTTTGCATTCCGGGCATATAATAATGTAACACAGGTTGGAGGGAAAATTGTGGTCTATAATTCCTTGAGCGACTCGTACGCAGCTTTTATTGTTTTTGCTACGTCTTTTTCAGTATGTGCTAATGAAATAAAGCCAGCTTCGAACTGAGAAGGAGCTATGTATATGCCCCTTTTGAGCATGCCTGAAAAGAATTTCGAAAATGTTAATGAATTTGATGTCTTTGCCGTCTTATAGTCAATAACATCCACATCTGTAAAATAACTGCAGAACATTGTACCTGCCCTGTAGAATCTCGTCTTCACCCCTGCCTTTTTCGCTACATCCTTCAGCCCCTCTTCAAGCTGTTCCATTCTGTTTTCAAGTTTCTCATAAGTGCCCTTTCTGGAAAGGATCTTTAGTGTCTCAATCCCTGCTGTCATTGCGAGAGGGTTACCTGATAATGTCCCTGCCTGATAGACAGGTCCCTCGGGAGCAACTACGGACATAATTTCTTTTCTGCCACCATATGCTCCGACAGGGAGTCCGCCGCCTATCACTTTGCCAAGGCAGGTCATGTCAGGCTTTATCCCATAATATGCCTGTGCTCCTCCAAAAGAAACTCTGAAACCGGTCATTACCTCATCAAATATGAGGACAATACCATACTCCCTTGTAAGCTTCCTTACGGACTCAAGAAATCCT
>JAGVMY010000117.1 GCA_020053565.1 Thermodesulfovibrionales bacterium | reverse complement strand
TAGTGCAGATTTAGCAGAAATAACCCGTAATTGGAATTAAAAAATTGATTCAAAAAGGCATGACAAAAGGTATGCCAAAGTCTATCTCTATTTTTCGGTGCATATCTGTCAAACCCTATATTTCTCTCCTTATCATCTTTGTTATTTCAATATCAAATACTCCGCAATCGCTGCGCCGAAGACAATGAGAGATGCGGGTATTATCATTTTATACATTCCCCATAAATCAGCCTTGAAATATTCTTTTGTGAGGATAAGGCAGATATGAACTGGAGAAAGGAGAACACCTAAAAACCCGGAGGCAAATGCAAACGAAATTGGAACTGCTGTGCTGCCTGCAATGCTGATTATCAATGGAAAAGTACTTCCCACAAAACCCACGGTAAGGCCGGTGAGCATGCCGGTAATAAAAGGGAGGAGGAAAAGAATGGGAAGGACAGGAATACCTTCTTTCACGAAAACCTGACTCAGATTTGTGACTGCTCCGGAAGACTCCATCGCCTCTTTAAAAAGCATCACACCGAGTATCAGGATAATCACATCGAGAGAAAAACCATGCTTGAATACTGTAAAGATGGATTTCAGGTTATACCTGTAAAATAAAAGCAAAAATACAACAACAGCAATCAATGCGAAATGCAATTCTATACGAAATATGACTACAGGGAGGAGGACAGCAACAATCGGGATGAAGCTCCATAATCCTTTTTTTGATAGTTTTTCTTCTGTCTTTATTACTCCCTTCATACCATGCATACTGAAAATAAATCCTGTTACCACTACAAAAACTGCACATATGAGATTCACCGTAATCAGGTTATAGAGTTCTATCTTCGAAACAGCTGATGCGAGCAGGAGCCCCGGATATAATGGCAGAATAAATTCCCATGGGTGTCTGTACCAGTAATTGATAAAACCCTTTTCTTCAGGGCTCATCTTTGTGTCACGAGTTGACTCAGCGACCATCGGCGCAGAAAAATATGCACCTCCCACAGATGGTAACAGCCCTATAAGAAGGGGCATTGTTATGGCAACGATTTTTCTATTCCTGAAGATTGCCTTTACTGAATCCATCATCTGGCTAAGGACAGCATGTTCTCTGAGGATCATCTCAAAAATTCTGATAAAAGATAAGGCGAGGACGAGTTTGATGGTCACATCGCTCAGAAGAGCATTTTTCCCTGTTTCCAGTATTAAGATGAATGACATCTGATACAGCAGAAACAGCATAACAGCTGCAATGAGCATTACAAGGCCGATGTTGAGTTTCTTCCTCAGGAGAAATAATATGAGTGCGAAGATAAGAGATATCTTCAATAAATCGGCCATTCACCATTTTAGCACATTTATCTATTTAGATAGGGGACGCCGGTTTTGGGCATTATACTCCAAAAAGTTCTGATTTCTTACTCTGTACAATGTCTGCAAGATAGTCAGCCTTTAAGTCATCTATCGTATAGTAATCTGCCCCAAGCTGTGAAGCTACACGAAAAGCGAGGTCTGTTTTTATGAATTTTTTCTTATCTTCTGTATCAACGACGATATAATCTGTAAACTTTAATTCTCTGAGAAGGCGTGATACTTTTTCTATTTCTTCACCGACAGGTGCTTTAGAAATACTCTGGTTGGCCCTGCCGTCTGTAATGAGTAGCAGGAGGAATCTTGTCTCAGGCGATTTGAGGGTAACACGTCTGATAAGGTTGTATGCCTCTAATAATCCTGCACTGAGAGGTGTCTTGCCTCCTATCGGTATATCCCTTAATCTCTTTGATGCAAGCTCAACGCTCGATGTAGGCGGGAGAACAACTTCAGCCCTGCCTTTTCTGAAAACGATCATCGAGACTTTGTCGCGTTTCTGATAACAGTCAACAAGCAAAGACTGGACAGCTCCCTTAGTCCCTATCATCCGCTTTTGAACACCCATTGAACCCGAACCGTCCACAACAAAGACGACAAGGTGCCCCATCTTTCTTTCCCTCTGCCTGTATCTCAAGTCTTCATCATAAATGAGAAGGGTCTCTTTCCTGTCCCTGATTTTCTGGTAAGGTGCTGCTGCTCTTATCGTTGCGTCAATAGCAATATCTTTTCTTGGTTGCAGAATGCTTTTTACATATCTGCCGCCTTTATCTTTTGACCTCGTTTTGGTTCTCCTTCCAGAAGCAATCCGGTTCAACCTGTCTTTTCGAAAGACAAAATGTCTTGTCTTGAAGGTATTCCCTAAAGGAAAGACCTCTTCCTGAGGACTGGATTCTTTCAAGGGAGTATCCGGATTATCCATTCCCTGATCACTATCATTGTGTGGTTTTTCAGGATTAGTTTTTTCAGATTGAGGATCGTTCTGTTCCTGCCTGTCCGTATGTTCATCCTGTTTTGATTGTTGTTTTTCTTCCTGATGCTCTCTTTGTTGCTCCTCCATTTGTTGAAAAATCCTTTTTCTGTGAGTGAGGACAAGAGGTAAAACTTCATCTACGTGTTTCTGTGTCACCTCTTCGTATCCACAGAATGCCGAATATGCCCGTGATGCATAGAGGAGAAAAAGATCACCCCTGTGGCCTGAGATATAGTTTTCAATACATTTAGCGGTAATATACTCCTCTATTTCTCCTGGTATTTTTATATTTTTTAGGAGAGGCCGGCAAAGAGCTGTCTGTTTTCTCAGTTTTTTGTCCTGATCTTCATCTTCATCATTAATGAACAGTTCATGAGCTGCTTTCTTCATGACCTCTATTCTCAGGAAAGGTTCTTTGAGTCTTTCCCATAGAACACACATGCCGAAGCGGTCGAGGAGATGGGGAGACAGCGCCCCCTCCTCCGGGTTCATGCTTGCGACAAGAATAAACCTGGCAGGATGTTTTAGTGCGAGTCCTTCTCTTTCAATAATATTTTCACCTCTTCCCTGCGCCTCAAGAATAAGTGCGATTAACTCCTGTGAAAGCAGATTAATATCATCAATATAAATAACACCTCCATGAGCACGATCGAGGATTCCGTGCTGAAAAACTTTTCTGCCCGATTGTATTGTCTCTTCAATATCAATGCCACCGAGAAGGACATCTTCCGTTACATTAAGCGGAATTTCCACAAATGGGGTTTCTTCAGGGAGGAGATTTCTGAAAAGTCTCGACAGGGTTGTTTTACCGCTTCCCTTTTCCCCAACGAATAAAACTCCGCCACAGTTAAAATCGATCGCATTCAATATCAATGCCAGTTTTGCATCTTCATGTCCGACAAAATTACCGAATGTCATGCCTGCGTCCTGAAAAGAATTGATTGCATCTTCTCACTTTCACTGCTGATATCCTCAAACGGCAGTCTTTTCAGCCTGTGGCTTAAAGACAGACTCGCAGCGTCTTTTATATCATTTTGCTCTATAGTATCCTTTTCTCTGTAGGCAGATAACGCACGTGCAGATTTCATGATCACGATGTCAGGCCTGTGTCCGTCAAGATTCAATGAACACGTTATATCAACGATCTTGCCCAGTATATCGTCTGTAATCCTGATACTATTAAGCCTGTCCTTTGCCATTATGATTTTTCCTGAAAGGTTTCTCTGCTCTGAACTCCGGGCTGTCAAAAACTCCTCAGGGTGTGAATCAAATGTCGCCTTCCTTCTCAATATCTCCATCCGCTCTCCCTTGTCCTGAATGGATACGACACGGACGCAGAGTCCGAATCTGTCTAAAAGCTGCGGCCTCAAATCACCTTCTTCAGGGTTCATTGTTCCAACAAGAATGAATTTGGCAGGGTGGGTGAAAGATATACCCTCTCTCTCTACGGTATTTACGCCCATTGCCGCAGAATCGAGCAATAAATCCACTATGTGGTCTTCGAGGAGATTGACTTCATCAACATACAGAAAATTCCTGTTGGCACTTGCTAATATACCCGGTTCAAATCGTTTTTCACCTTTTTTCAGGGCATGCTCTATATCGAGGGTGCCGACCAGCCTGTCCTCAGTAACACCGAGCGGGAGTTCAACCACTCTCATCTTTTTCCTTTCGCTGTGCAGATGCCCTTCATTGTTCAACCGTTCTCTGCATTGATTACAGAGAAAGCCATTTGGATCACAGTTAAAAGAGCACTCCTTTACCACTTCAATCTCCGGCAAAAGATCGGCAAGCGCCCTGACTGCTGTGCTCTTTGCAGTCCCCTTTTCACCCATTATCAGTAGACCGCCGATCGAAGGGTCTATGACATTCAGTATCAATCCTGTCTTCATCTCTTCCTGTCCGACTATTGCGGTAAACGGGAATATCATCTTAGAATGTCCTCCATCTTCTTTTTCCATGTTTCGACTTCTTCCTTTGTAATGATGTCAATACTGCCTCCCTGAAAATCGCCTTTTATATCACCCATCTTCTCCTCTATCCATCCCTCTATTTCGACATATATCTCCTTCAGTGCCTCTTTAACATCAGGTGCAGGATTCCATAAGCCACGCTCCACTGCCTCTATCAATCTCCTTGCTATTTCTTCTAATGCCCATGGATTGTTCTCTTCAAAGAACTTTCTGTTCTCTTCATTCATCATAAAGGTGCGGGCTATATCATCAAAGACCGAGGCATCAACAGCCTTTGCGGTTGCCTGCCATCCATATAGTCTTCCAACCCTTTTGCTGATTTCTCCAGCGCCTTTATAGCCATGTTCCTTCATGCCCTCGATCCATTTCGGATTCAGAATCTTTGCCCTCGCGACCCTCCTTATTTCTTCTGAAAGCGTCCTGACTTCTACCTCACCTTGTTCTCTTGTATCGCCGTAATAATTTACAATTTCATTGCCAGAGACGACC
Organism: Thermodesulfovibrionales bacterium; assembly: GCA_020053565.1. GTDB lineage: Bacteria > Nitrospirota > Thermodesulfovibrionia > Thermodesulfovibrionales > SM23-35 > VGWZ01. The sequence continues at coordinate 6,335 of JAGVMY010000117.1, read as the reverse complement.
TTTGCAGCATTTATCATTCCCCCGTGAGTCCCGAAGTAACAGCAGCAGCCTGTCAGATCATACTCATCGGTGACGGTCTTATTAAACGTTACTTCAACTGTCTTCAGGCTATCTTTCAGGCTCTGATGGGCGGCCTCTCCGAATGTCCCTTTCCCATAGGCATAGCCATTCCAGTAAAGAAATATATCAGAGAGGTCATTTTCTGTCTTCCATGCAGAGGCATAGACGGCAAGCTGGGTGCCGGCCTGATAGGTTCCCGGCATACTGGCAAAAATCCTGTAGGTCGCCTTCCTGAATTCTTCATTATCCGATGGTGACTTACCATTGAGTTTTTCTATGGTATGTTTCCTCACAAAATTCATTTCCAATGGTTCATCAAGACCTGCAACCTTTTGAACAGCCTCATCAAGAGTTTCTATTGTTGAAGGGAAATTGTCACGGGTTATGCCTGAAACCCTCACGGTTATATCAATCCTCGGCCTTCCCAGTTTCTCAAGCGGTATTATTTCGAATCCCTTTAATCTTCCGTTGTTATGCCATACAGGCTTTGTTCCGAGAAGATACATCATTTGTGCCATTCCCTCACCGTCTGCCCACATGATGTCTGTGCACTGCCAGTAAAAGGCGATATTCTCCGGGTATTTCCCCTCTTCTTTTTGATATTTTTCGAGTGTTTTCTTGGCAAGCATCTTACCGATTTCCCATGCTGCAGGTGTCGGTATTCTGTTCGGGTCGAGGGAGTAGAAGTTCCTCCCTGTCGGAAGCACATCGCTCCTTCCCCTCGTAATAAGCCCTGAAGGTCCCGGTTCAATGTATCCACCGTCAAATCCATTCAGAAGTGAAGACATTTCATCGGAAAGCATGACACACTGAAGAATGTCGTCGATCCGTTTCTTTTCATCCCCGAGTTTTCTTTTTTCCCCCGGCTCCAAACGGTACAAGGCTTCAAGGCTTTGTTCCGGATGTTCTTCGTGCGCTACATACTTCCTGCAGATCTCCCTGGCAACGTCTTCAGCCTTTTCCTTCAGTGCGTTCCCTTCAATCCCCTCTTCCCTCTTCAGGATCTCCGTGATGATCCCTCTCAGTGATTGCGGTGTGTTTTCAAATCTGACAATGGCATATATGAAATCACTCAGCTTTTCACCTTCAGGGATTCTCCCGAAAATATGCATCCCCTTCGGGATATAGGTATTTTTTAAGAGAGAAAGGCGCTCATGAATCTCTCCGGCTTTCTCCTTGAAATTATCGTGAGTAAGCTGATTATCACTGCCAAACAGGTTCAGCCCCTCCACCTTCTCAATTATCATATGAGAGATCGTGTGTGCCTTTGCAGTCTCCGTGACTCTGTATCTCTCATACTCCTCAAGAAGCCGCTCAATCTGTTCCAGGTCTCCGTAAAGTTCACCCTTCACCATAACTGTCTGCATATGGTCAACCAGAACGGCGTTACTCCGCCTTTTTGCAATTGTTCCCTCGGGTGGATTGTCTGCATTATAGATATAAAGATGTGGCATGGTATCAATACCAATGTCAGGGAAGCATCCTGATGAGAGCCCGGTTGATTTGCCGGGTAGAAACTCAAGATTTCCATGGGTGCCGATATGAACCATTACATCAGCACCGAATTCCCTCGATAGCCATTTGTATGTGGCAACATATTGATGGGGCGGCGGGACATCAGGGTCATGGAGTATCTTGCATACCTGGCCGTCACACCGTGCACCTGCACATCCCCTTTTGGGCTGGACACAGACCACTGCATTTCCATAATTGACGCCGGTTATTACAATCTTTCCGTCATAGACCATTGCAGCGGGTATCCCATTTTTTTCTTCTCCCGGTGGATTCCCCCACGCCTCAGACATTCTTAATCTCGTATGCTCCGGCAGTTCATTAAACCATTGCATGTATTTATCTGCATCTACAAACTCAAGTACTCCGCCTTTATCCACAATCTCTTCAATAGTTGTCCAGCGAAACTCTGATATAGCCTTCCTCTCCATGATCGTATCAATTAATTCTTTTCCGTTTGCAGGAGGCTTAACCTGATACCCTTCGTCTTTCATTCTCTTCAGTATGTCTGCAACACTCTCAATGGTGTCGAGATGCGCTCCGGCGCCGACTGTTGCCTCTACAGAAGCACAGGGATTGTTATGCAATATGAAGGCAACCCTTTTTTCTTTGCCCGGTTTCTTTCTAAGGTTTATCCATCGAATTATTCTTTCCGCAAGCCTGTCAACCCTGTCAATGATTTCCTCGTATGATTCCTCTTCAGGGTTGGTGATACCGGTTGTAGCGCCTATTATCATGGGTTCAATGACTCCTTCGAACTCTGGCATTGCAATGCTCCAGGCAACCTGTGTCCCCAGTCCCTGAGGGTCGTTCAGCCATTGTTCCCTGTTTTTGTAATACGACGTTACCGGACTGAACAGGGGAATATTCAGCCTTTTCAGCAAATGAACGCCTGAAGGTGTATCTGATTCCTTTATATCACGTCTTGAATTCCCAAGGAAAAACATGGTCATTTTCACAATCCCGTCAACAACAGGGTTCCCTCCGTTCATCAGAAACTTCTCTATAACCTCGGTCCCGCTCATATTTCCGAGATTCTCGTCCTTGAGTGGATAGAGGAAAACAGGGATTACCCCTATCCCCCTCTGTTCAAGAGATGAGATAAGAGCCTTCTCCATCCCCAGATTGCCGGTTGCCCAATTGGAGCGGGAATAGAGTATGCCGATGTAAGAATCAGGTGTCCGGCCTCCGGAGTTCTGAATCCCTGATTGATATTCGGACAGATACTCCTCCGTTGAATAAAATATTCGCACCATCCCCGGATGAAATATTCCCTGCCAGGGAATCTCTTCAGGCTGCATGAATGCAACTGAGTTATCAAAAAGGTTGTGGAGAAGATATCTGAGCATATTGGCAATGTTATCTCTGCCGTTGAAGAGTATATATTTATAAACAGTTGCAACGATCTCGGGATTGACCGTTGATAATGTCCAGTACGAGGGGTCGCTGCCGATCACTACGACAGGGATTCTCCCTTCTAAATCCTTGATCTCCTTTTCAATTTCTTCCCAGAATGCATCATCTGTCCGGTACAGAATTATCAGGTCGGCTTCTTTTAGTTCAGAAAAGATATTTTTGGTAATTTCCGGATTGATATTTATCTGCTTGTTGGAATAGGCAGAGAGCTTCAGCCCCAGATTCACCGACGCCTCTTTTATCAGAGGCAGATAACTTGACCACATAACTGTAAAGATTTTCATTTGACACCTCCTGAGACACTACTCACTGTATTTTTTAATAAGCTTCGAACCATATACAAAAAAAGCTATGCTATATATGATCAAAACAGCAAAGGATATCAGCCCTTCGATATCAAGCACCGATTTTCTTATGACAATATTCGTATGCGTCAAAGGCATGAGATAGATAACGGGTTTGATAAAGTTAGGTATCTTGTCAACAGGGAAAAACGTCCCGCTGAAAAAAGCCATCGGCATGATGAAGAAGTTCGAGTAGGTGGCTGTATCCTCATGGGATTTGGCGAGCATGCCTGTGATTACCCCTAAATTCGCAAACAGAAAACAGTTCAGGAGCAGTGTCATAAAAAACAGGGGAGTTATGGAAAATCCTGAAGGTGTCAGAAATCCCACGATGATGATCAGGGCTGATGCAAAAAGTCCTTTCACCATGCCTGCCAGCACCTCCCCGATCATTATGGATGAAGGGCTGATTGGCGCCTGCACAAACACCTGAAAGGTTTTAAAATAAAGTCTGTTCAGGTTCAAAGCACTTGCCACCCATGTATATGAATTATTCATAGAACTCATGGCTACTAAGCCCGGAATTAGAAAGGTCATATAATCAATACCCCGGATCTGGACACTCCTTCCAAGACCAAGTCCAAAGGCTATCAGGTAGATTATCGGCACAACCATTGCTGAAAAGAGATACCCTAACCGCAGGAGTTTTCTTCTAAAAAGTAGCATCTCCCTTAGAAATATTGGATACCATGGAAAATTTTGTCTCATTCTACAGGTTCTCCTGTTTCTATACGCTCACCTGTAAGCTTGATAAATACGTCCTCGAGATTAGACCTTCTTATGGTCACTCCATCGCCTCTCTGTTTTGCTATCTCATGGGCATCATCACGGGTTTTACAAACGTTTTGTATGAGTTTCCCGTCACCATTAATAAATTCAACTACATATTCACCAACTATGGCCTTCAGGTTTTCAGGGCTATCAAGGGCAATAAGTCTACCCCTTGAAAGTATACCGACACTGTCACAAAGCGCTTCTGCTTCTTCGATATAATGAGTGGTGAGGACGACCGTCCTTCCATCTATCCTCGTCTTTCTGACTATATCCCACATTTGCCGCCTGATCTGGGGGTCAAGACCTATTGACGGCTCATCAAGAAATAGCACAAAAGGTTCTGTCAGCAGTGCCCTTGCAAGAAGAAGTCTTCTCTGCATGCCTCCTGAAAAACTCAAGACAACTGAATCTCTCCTATCCCACAGATCAACTATCTTTAATGGTTCAGCCATCTTTTTCTCCATATCCCTCACGCCATGAAGCATCCCGTAGATGAGCAGATTCTCACGTGCTGTTAGTTCTCTATCAAGATTGTTTTCCTGAGGAACTACACCTATCCGCTTCTTTATTTCATATGGATTTTTAACAACATCAAACCCATCAATTATGCATTTTCCTGAATCAGGTTTGCTCAATGTGGTAAGCATCTTTATAGTTGTAGTCTTTCCTGCACCATTCGGGCCTAAGAGTCCGAAGACCTCGCCTTTCTTAATCTCAAAAGATATGCTATCCACAGCTCTTATACTTCCGTAATTCTTTGTCAGTCCTATAACCCTTATCATTCCACCCTCGGATAAATTATTCTTGTTCCATTCCAGTTAATTACAGAGACATCAATATCATAGACTTTCCTTATGTTGTCTTCAGTTATGACCGACTGAGGGGGGCCATTTGAAACTACATGGCCATTATTAATCATTACAACTTTATCCGAAAAAAGCATAGCAAGATTCGGGTCATGAAGCGTCATAAGAACGGTCAACCCTTTCTTTATCGCTATTTCCCTGACCTTTTTTAAGACAATCACCTGATTTCTAAAATCAAGGTGCGATGTCGGTTCATCAAGAAGCAGAATGGGCGATTCCTGCGCGAGCGCTCTCGCGATAAGCACAAGCTGCTTTTCACCACCGCTTATCTTTGTATATGCCCTTTCTTTTAAGTGTACGATTCCAACTGTTTCTATGGCCTCTTCAGCCTTAAGATAATCATCTTTAGAAGGTGTTGAAAAGATACCTACGCGGGAGACCCTTCCCATCAGCACGGCATCTAAAACTGAATAAGGGAAAGGTGGTTCATGTTCCTGAGGAACAACGGCAAATATCCTCGCCCGCTGTTCATGGGAGAGCTTTGATATGTTTCTATCATCAAAGAACACCGCACCTTTCTGCGGCTTCCATAAGCCTGCGATGCACTTAAAAAGAGTTGTTTTCCCTGAACCGTTCGGGCCTAAAATAGTGGTCATTTGCCCACCGCTTACCTTGAATTCAACCTCGCTAAGGACATCTACCTCCATGTATTGGTGTCTGAAATGTAAATTTTTAATCTCTAACATTTCTAAGTCCTTTATTTCGTCATCCCGGGCTTGACCCGGAATCCAGTACTTCTGTTCTGGATTCCCGCTTTCGCGGGAATGACAAACGGGTTGCTAACTATAAACTCATTAATAATTTTCAACCTTAAACCTTTTAGCCTTTATACTTTCTATTTTCCCCAGCTCTCCCTTCCACCTTTCTTCATAAGGTAAACAAAAAATGGAGCGCCGGTTATTGCGGTTATGATCCCGACAGGGATATCAAAATCCGTCAGGCTTCTTGCAATTGTGTCAGCAAATATCATGAATGCGGCCCCACCCGCCATGCTTAATGGAACAAGGCTTTTATGGTCAGGTCCTATCATCATCCTTACCAGATGGGGAACCATCAGACCCACCCAGCCTATAATCCCGCTTACAGATACTGCAATACTCACTGCAAGGGATGATGCTCCTATAAAAATAATCCTCTCCCTTTTTACATTTACCCCTAGTGACTTTGCCTCATCCTCGCCCATGCTCATTGCGTTGAGCCGCCACCTCATAAGGAACACAGGAAGGAGCCCTGCAATAATGCCCGCCCCTGCAATCTTTACAAGCCTCCAGTCCGACAAAGAGAAACTGCCCATCAGCCAGAAGACTATGCTCTGTAGTTTGTGGGGATCAACGAGAAACTTGACAATCGAAACCATTGCAGT
>JAGVMY010000149.1 GCA_020053565.1 Thermodesulfovibrionales bacterium | reverse complement strand
GTCCTTTCTGTAACCGAGACAAGCATAATATTCATAATTCCAATACCTCCAACAAGGAGAGAGATTGATGCAATGGAACCAAGCAATAAAGTCATTACCCTTGCAGACTGTTCTGCTACCTGCATCATTTGAGTGAGATTTCTGACATTGAAGTCATTCTCCTGTTTTTGACCGATGCGGTGCCTTTGTCTAAGGAGATCATTCACCTGTTTCTCTGCCGATGCAAGGTCTTCAGTGCTCTTTGTCTTCACCATAATTATCCTTACCATTCCGGGAAATGCGGTTCCAAAGAGCTTTTTCTGGGCAGTTGTCACAGGGACATAAATGTTGTCATCCTGGTCCTGACCTTGTGGAGACTGCCCTTTTTTTGCAAGAACACCGATAACTATAAAAGGGACATTTTTGATCCGGATAATCTGACCAATCGGGTCTATATCTCCAAAAATTCCATCCACAACGGTCTGCCCCAATAAACACACCTTTGTAGCGCTCCTGACATCCCGATCAGTAAATGCCCTACCCGAAGCAAGCTGCCAGTCCCTGACAATCAACATACTCGGGGTTGTCCCTGTTATAGCTGTTGACCAATTCTGGTGCCCATAAACGACCTGTGCGACCCCATTGAGAACCGGGGCAACATCCGAGACAGCATGGCATTCCTTCTCTATTGCCTCTGCGTCACTTATAGTTAGGGTGGGTTGTGCACCTACTACCATTCTAACCCCCCCTGATGTGGTAGCTCCGGGAAGAATTATGAGAAGATTGCTTCCTATACTCGAAATCTGCTCAGATATCTTCCGGCTTGCACCTGTACCTACAGCAAGCATAGTAATAACGGCGGCCACCCCAATTATAATTCCTAACATTGTGAGGGCAGAACGCATCTTGTTCACTTTTAAGGCTCTGAAGGATATTCTAAATGTTGAAGGTATATTAATCATAATAGTTCACCGTTTTCCGTTCACCGATACCTGTCTTCATGGGCACAAGCGAAGAATCGAATACGGGTAAGAGTCAACGGATAACAGTTACCTTATTTCATCGCTGGTAACACGTCCATCCAGGAATTTTATTATCCGCCTGCTGTACGCTGCGATATTGTCCTCATGGGTTACCAGTATTATTGTAATGTTTGATTGGGTATTCAGTTCCACCAATATCTTCATTATCTCGACACTCGTCTTTGTGTCGAGATTGCCAGTCGGTTCATCTGCAAATATTATGGGGGCGTTATTTACCAATGCCCTCGCTATTGCGACCCTCTGCTGTTGTCCGCCTGAAAGCTGATTAGGATGATGGTCCCCCCTATCTTCCAGGCCTACTTTTTTAAGGGCTTCTAACGCCTTCTCTTTCTTCTCCTTTGCAGATATGCCGTCATAGAGCATCGGAAGTTCAACATTTTCGAGTGCAGACATCCTAGGAAGCAGGTTGAATCCCTGAAAAACAAAACCTATTTTTTTGTTCCTTATATCCGCCAGTTTGTCTCTATTAAGATCGCTGATATCGATATTTTCTAAAAGATACTTGCCGCTCGTCGGTTTATCAAGACATCCCAGAATATTCATAAAGGTTGATTTCCCGGACCCTGACGGTCCCATTATTGCGACAAATTCACCTTTCTCTATTGCTAATGACACACCTGTGAGTGCATTCACATCGATATCACCAAGACTGTAGACTTTCGTGATTTCCTGTGCCTCGATAATTGCCATATTAGAATATCCTTGGCCCACGCGTTCCAGAACTGCTACCTCCGGACTGTACCTTCGTCTTTGACAGAGACTCTACTATTACTTTCTGCCCCTCCCTTATCCTCCCTGCGATGAGTTCCGTATAGTTTCCGTCACTTATTCCCAAAGAAACCGGAATACGCTTTGGTTTATTCTCTTCAAGCATCCATACACCGGGGCCTTTCTTTTCAGATACCGGCATACCTTTCCCCGATGGCTTGAACCGCAAGGCAGCATTCGGGATCTTTAACACATCTTTTTTTATTGATACGATTATGGATACATTGGCAGTCATTCCGGGTTTAAGCTTAAACTCAGGATTACTTACTTTAACTACTACATCATAGGTTACAACATTCTGAACTGTTATCGGAGCGTTCCTTACCTGCCATACTCTGCCCTTAAAAGTAATCTCTGGATAGGCATCTACAGTAAATTGAACATCCTGTCCGACTTTTAGATTCCCTATATCCGCCTCATCCACACTCGTATCAATCTGCATTTTTGTAAGGTCCTGTGCAATGCTAAACAGTGTCGGTGTCTGAAAGCTGGCAGCAACAGTCTGCCCAGCATCCACATTCCTCGATACGACAATACCATCTACAGGGGATACTATTTTCGTATAATGAAGGTTTGTCTCTGCAAGGCTTAAGGCTGCCTCTGTCTGGGCGACCTGAGATTTTGCTACGCTTACCGAGGCGTTTGCAGTTTCATAATTTGTTTCTGCCGTATCGAGATCACTCCTCGCAATAAGATTTTTTGAGAACAGCTCCTTATTCCTGTCCATTGTCCTCTTTGCATCAACAAGTGTTGCCCCGGCTTTCTCCAGATTTGCTTTAGCCGAAAGGGAATTTGCCTTTGCCTGATTTACCTGTGCCTCAAATAGAGCCGGGTCTATCCGGGCTATCATCTTGCCTTTCTTTACAGAAGAATTGAAATCCACATATAATTCTTTTATCGTGCCTGACACCTGTGTGCCTACAAGGACAGTGGTCACAGGGTTTACTGTACCTGTGGCGTTAACCGCCATTTCTATATCACCTCTGATAATCTTATCAGTTCCGAATTTCGGTTCATTTCCTCTGTCTCTGAATAAAACAAATCCGGCAATAACAATGACAATAATTATTCCGCTAATAATGATTATTTTTTTCATCGTATCCCCATCGCTTTCTCAAGACTTGCCCGTGTAGCTTTATAATCATAAAGTGACTGGATATAGGCTGTCTTCGCATTGCTTAATGACACTTCTGCATCCGTTACCTCAATGGGATTTCCTACACCTGCGGCATACCTGCCGTTTGCCATCTCAAGGTTTTCCTCTGCCTGTTTAACAATAAGTTCTGCTGTGGGAATTCTTTCCTCTACATCTTTGAGGTTCAAATAGGCCTGCTGAACCTCAAGGACTACCCCCTGCCTTAATGCCTCTTCATTTGCCTTCAGAACATTGAGATTTCCCATTGCCTCTTCCACCTGGTATCCGGTTGATAAGCCACTAAATACTGGAAATGATATAGTCATACCAACATTCCAGCCGTCCTCCAGGGGAAACCTTTCACCAACCCGGCTGTAAGCTGCATTTCCTGACAGTGTAGGATAATAGTCTTTCTTTGATATCTCTACCGATGTCTCTGCTGCCTTTTTCTTTATGAGGATTGATCTAAGGTCGGCCCTCTGACGATATGCCATTTTCAGCATGTCTTCAAGTGTAACATCGTATCTAACAAAAGTAAGATTATCCACCAGACTGTATTCAGGGGCATCAGGCATCCCCATTGTATTGCTAAGTATTACCCTTGATACCTTGATGGCGTTTTCAGCCTTTATCAGATTCAGTTTTGCATTACTCAAATCCACTTCTGCCTTCGTAACATCAAATTTTGGTTTTGTGCCGACTTCATAAAATCCCTTTGCCTGTTCCAGGTGTTTTTTGAATTGCCTGACAGCTTCCTCAGCAACATCCCTGTTCCTCTT
>JAGVMY010000052.1 GCA_020053565.1 Thermodesulfovibrionales bacterium | reverse complement strand
TTATAGGTGATGCTGAATGCGTCTCTGAAAGCCTGGTTAATGTCATTTCCTCTTGACAGAGACACAAACAAATCTTTCATCTTTCAAGGATGCGCTCTTATCTTTTTCTGAAAGCTCCTTGAAGAGTGTTATGGCATTCTCATAGTCTCCTCTTTTGAAACTCTCCATAGCATTTGCTGCGACGGTATTGTCCTTTTCTTTCGTTGCCAGATCCTGATTACTCATGAGAGGAATCAGGGGTTCTGCGGATTGAGAAGGTGCATTGAGTGCCTGAACTAAATTTTGGCCATTAACTGGCGCAAGTACTATTTCTGACGATGTAACTGTGTTATCAGCCTGGTCATATCTTTTGTTCTGAGCTCTTTCCTCTACGGGTTTGTTGAAGTAAAGATAGACTGTCAAAATAATGAGGCAGAATAAAATGCTATAAATGACAACATTTGGCCTGTAAGTTTGTATTTCATGAGCAGATGCATAAGTTCTTTGACCTCAAAAACTTCTTTTACTATAAATTCCCTGTTATGGAGAAATAATCGTTTCACGTATTTCGCTATCATCTGACTCCCTTGTCATAAAGCAAAAATTCTATCTGACTCAGATTAATGCTGCCTTTTAAATATTTGAAGCAACAAAAATGCCAATATTATAACCCATTGACATATTGAGATTATTAAACTAAAGCAAGTAGTTCCCTGTGGCAATTTTCCTTACTGGTAGTGAAAAATTCCAACAAATAAAACCGAATATCTGAAAAGCGGAAGGACGATAGCTTAAAAGAAAGCAGAAGTTATGAAGAATCGAATCTACTTCAGGCCTATACGAAAGCGGTAGTTTTTGTAACTGAGGATAACTCCCTCGGGGGTAATCTCTTCCAACTTCAGGCCTGCTGTCAAATATTGACCTTCCCGTATCATTTGACCATTGATTTTCACCATTCGTGAAGTTGGATCGTCAGAATAAAGCAAAACAGAAATAGTAAGAGCAGGCAAGCTCTGCTGTATGGGTAAGGGAAGCTCCTTCGGGTGATACACTCTATTTTCTATTGAAGGCATACTCTTGTCGCCGGGTTTGGGCTCAGATGGAACACGGCCCATTACCGTGGTTTGTTGCGGTACAGATGAAGAACTTTCAGGTAATCCTCTTGTATCAACCGTTGGCGTCGGATTATCCTGGGCTTTTCTCTGTAGATCAGTCTTAGCCTTTACTGGCTGGTGAAGCTCTACTGGTTTCTGTACAGTGGTTTCTGACTTAAGAGCAGACCCTTCCTCAGCTGCCTTGAATTCCGGAATGACAGTCTTCTCCGGGCCGGGAGAATGAAACTCTGAGGCCTTTGAATCACGCTGCTGTCCGACTGTTGAGTAAGCAACGACTTTTAGGGTTTTTGACTGCCAGGGAGCCAGCCACCACATGAATAAGCCTGCATTGAGCAGCAAGGCAATCAGAAGCAGATAAAGCCACAGCGAACGCTTTTTGGGCTCCTGTGCTATAGCATCTTGGACTGTCAACAGATCTGGTACAGTACCACGCTGACGTTCTTTATCTGACTTTTTCAGGGCATCGAGAATATAAGACATCTATTTATTTTCCTTCTTATCAACCAATACCGGTTCTCTGCTGCCGACCTCGGTATTCAGGTGGATTATAGTATGAGGTCCTACAATCCCATCAGGCACCAAGCCTTTTGCAAGTTGAAATTTCTTCACCTGTCTGACAAGTGTTTCATCAAATATAAGGCTTTTCCGGGGTTGAGTTGTCCGGCCTTGGATGAGTGATAGTTGTCTGTCCAGCCACTGCACCACATTCCCTTTCTGACCTGGGTGAATAGGACCTTTATAATCAGTCGGTATCTGCCACAGCATCGTGTAATCACCAAGCCACCTCTTTTCGATTTCTTTGATGTCAGCTGTCCAGGTTTCGGTGCCCACTACAAAGATGGCAGTTTGCCCCCGAAGTGCTGCCAATAAGGCATAAAATTCCTGGCCTTGCTCATCAAATAATTTCAACACCGCTGGTCTATTGAGATGAAGCAGGCTGCTTAAACTACCCTGCGTTTCCAGACAACCTAAGCCTTGAGTCTGAGCTTGCTGGCAGGCACTACCATTGTCAGGGTTGTAGATAACATCCCACTGCTTTAATAGCGATTGATAGGCCATTTCCTTACTGCGTTGAATCGGTTTGTCAGCAGGCCAGTCCAATAGCGATAACCGTGATTGTTCTATCATTGGTTCAGAAAAACTTTTTTGTTGAACAGGCTTAGGTGTAATTAATGCCAAAAGTTCTGTCTGGTGATTATAGTAAATCATTACAAGCGTAGCTACACACCCTATGAGTACCAAGCTCGCCAACACCCATCTAAACGTTTTCCTTTGCAGCCCCTGAGCCTTAGTTTTGCCGAATATCTCGCGTGCAGCTTTGGATAGTGTAGGTTTGTCAACTCGGGCTTGTCCCTGAACATACGCTCCAAGCAAAGCCCGATCACAGAGCAGATTAATGAGCCGCGGAATTCCGCCACTCAATTGGAACAGCTTGCCAATGGTTGAAGGGGGAAATAATCTACTGCGTGAGCCGGCTACTACCAGACGATGGTTTACATAAGCAGCGACTTCTTTCTTCGATAGCGAACCAAGGTGGTAACGAGCGGTGATCCGCTGCGCCAACTGTCTCAACTCCGGTCGTGACAACATGTCCTTGAGTTCCGGCTGTCCCAACATGATGATCTGGAGCAGTTTGCATTGATTAGTCTCAAGGTTGGTCAGTAACCGCACTTGCTCCAATACATCGGTACTGAGATTTTGCGACTCTTCGAGAATGAGTACTATCTTACGACCTTTGGCATGGGCATTAAGCAGATATGCATTAATGTGGTCTACAAAAACCTTAATACTGGTATTACCTTCAGGATAGTGGATGCCCAGCTCATCACAGATAGTAGCTAACAGCTCCTCAACAGTCAATTTCGGATTGAGAACAAAGGCTATATCAATGTTTTCCGGTATTTGCTCCAGCAGGCAACGACAGACGGTTGTTTTACCCGTTCCCACCTCACCAGTAAGGAGAACAAAGCCACCGTCACTGTTGAGTCCGTATACCAAATGAGCCAGAGCTTCCCGATGTTGATCACTCATATAAAGATAACGAGGGTCCGGAGCAATAGAAAAGGGAAGTTCAGTTAACCCAAAGTATTCACTATACATAAACGTCCATACCTTTGACTATAATCTGACAGGAACTCCTCTGGACTTCAGATACTCCTTTGCCTCTTTAATTGTGTATTCCCTGTAATGAAATATGGATGCTGCAAGGACTGCGTCTGCTTTTCCATCTGCAAGTGCCTCATATAAATGTTCGAGATTGCCTGCACCACCTGAGGCAATCACAGGGATTGATACAGCCTCTGAAATTGTTTTTGTGAGTTCAATATCATAACCATCTTTGGTGCCATCTTTATCCATACTCGTGAGCATAATCTCACCTGCTCCGAGGGCTCCCATGTATTTAGACCATTTTAGGGCATCGATTCCAGTTGGTTTTCTCCCTCCATGAGTGTATATTTCCCAAGTAACTTTACTTTTTAGGTTAAATGGAATAAAAAGTTCACTCATTTTAGGTTTATTAGCCCACAGAACAAATGGATGAAAGTCTTTATATCTTTTGATTACCCTTTTCGCATCAATTGCAACCACAATACATTGACTTCCAAACCTTTCAGATGCCTCTCTTATAAAATCAGGATTTTTAACCGCAGCTGTATTTATAGATACCTTATCGCACCCTGCCTTGAGAAGTGTACGTATATCTTTAATGGTCTTAATCCCTCCACCAACAGTAAGAGGCATGAAAACTTCTTCAGCAGTTCTCATGACTACATCAATGATGATATTTCTCTTCTCATGGGACGCAGTAATATCAAGAAAAATAAGTTCATCAGCTCCCTGCTCGTCATAGAACTTTGCATTTTCGACAGGGTCACCTGCATCTTTCAGATTGACAAAACTGACGCCTTTCACTACCCGCCCATCTTTTACATCAAGGCATGGGATTATTCTCTTTGCAAGCACCTATCCTCCAAAAGAAATTCTAAATAAAAAATGTGGTACCAATAGTTTTGATAGGAAAGGCTGGCGAAGAATTTTTATCACGACACCTCAAAGAAAAACCTTTTGAGGCGTAAACGAATAAACCTTTAATCTTTAAGGGACTTGCGTCTGCCATATTAAAATCCTGTCGTTTATAAAAATTGTGAGACAGCCTTTCCTATTTCTAATATGCTCTTTAATCTTTTAACTTTCTCCCTGAACAACCTTAATTGCCTCTTTTAGGTCAAGCGTCCCTGAGTAAATAGCCTTTCCTGTGATTACTCCCCAGAGGTTTTTTATCTTCATAAGCTTTTTTATGTCATCAATTGATGATACTCCGCCTGCTGCGATCACAGGAATATTCACGGCTTCAACTATTTTTCTTGTCTCTTCAATATTGGGTCCTGAAAGCGTGCCATCTCTTGTAATATCTGTATAGATAATTCCTGCTGCGCCTTTGCCTTCTAAACGTTTTGCCAATTGTTTTGCATCAATCGACGTCACTTCTTCCCAGCCCCTCACCGCGACCATGCCTTTTTCAGCGTCAATGCCAATGAAGACTTTATCAGGATATTGACTGCAGGAATAGGCGACAAACTCAGGATCCTCAATTGCTGCAGTTCCTATGATGACCCGGTTAATACCTATTGAGAAGAGAGTCGAGATTGTATTGACACTCCTTATTCCGCCTCCTACCTGGAGAGCGATTTTTACTGACTGTCTGATTTTTATTATTGAATCCAGATTCTTTTGACTGCCAGAAAATGCACCATCGAGATCAACAATATGAAGCAGTTGAGCCCCACATGATTCCCATCTTTTCGCAGTTGCTTCAGGGTCATTTGAATAAGTAGTCACTGCATCTCTTTTGCCCTGGAGAAGCCTCACGCAATTGCCGTCTTTTAAATCTATTGCTGGAATAACAAGCATGCATTAATATAACATAAAGATATGAGAAGGATAATCAGAAGGTATCACTATATCACATTGGTCATAGTGTGCATTGTCCATTGTGCATTTTTCATAGCGATTTCTTATGCGGCCTCTTTCACTATCCCTGAGAAACTTGTCTATGACCTTACATGGACTGGGATTAAGGCTGGTACTGCATCTCTTGAGATACTAAACGACGGGGACAATCTAAAAGTTATTTCGACTGCTCAGTCAGCAAAATGGGTCTCTGTTTTTTATACAGTAGATGATAGAGTAGAAAGTATTCTCATTAAAAACCCGTCCCTGTCATTTATAGGGCAACCTGCGAATTATAGGCTCAAAATAAGAGAAGGCAGACACAGGAGGGATAAAGAGGTTATCTTTAATCAGGCTATTGGCAAAGTAACGTATATAAATCATCTTGATAAAGAAAAGAAGGAGTTTACTGTCCCTGCAAATATCCTGGACCCGCTAACGAGTTTTTATTACCTGAGAACCCTCGATTTAAAAGTTGGAAGGCCTGTATTCATAGATATATTTGATAACAAACAGATATGGAGTGTTGAGGTACAGGTATTAAAAAAAGAGAAGCTCGAGCTTCCTACAGGAACATTTGATACAATTCTTGTAAAGCCACTTATGAAATCAGAAGGCATTTTTTACAGAAAGGGTGAGATTCTCATCTGGCTTACTGATGATAAGAAATATATCCCCGTGAAGATGCAGACAAAAGTTGTTGTTGGTTCTATTACAGCAATACTTATCGGAGGGAATTATTGAAAATATCTCTTGTAATAACAACGTACAACAATCCCTCCGCCTTTAAAAAAGTGACTGAGAGCATTTTACACCAGACAAGGCTGCCTGACGAGGTGATCATCGCAGATGATGGTTCTGATGAGAATACTGCTCAGGGAGTAAAAAGTTTCTCTAAAGGTGCATCTTTTCCTGTGCTCCATGTATGGCACGAAGACAAAGGATTCAGGGCTGCTAAAATCCGTAATGAGGCGATAAAACAAACATCAGGGGACTATATTATTCTCTTAGATGGTGACTGTGTGGTGAACCAGCATTTTATATCAGACCATTTAAAACTGCAAGAAGAGGCATGTTTTATACAAGGAAAGAGGGTGCATGTCAATAAGAATGTCGTATCATTCTTTAATTATGAGCATGCCAATTCAATACCCACATTGATGAAAATGGCCCTGACAGGCAAGATTTCTAATGCTCATCATTTAATTCATCTTCCCCGTTCACTTTTCATTAAGAATAAAAAACTTAAGGGGATAAAGTCATGCAATATGAGCTTTTTTAAAAGGGACATACTGGCAGTGAATGGCTTTAATGAGGATTTCACGGGATGGGGTAACGAAGATTCAGAACTTGCATGCAGATTTTTTAAATTCGGACTCATAAAAAAGGTGCATGCATCCATGGCAATATGTTTTCACCTCTGGCACCCAACGAACAAGACGAAAAACGATATGAACAAACAACTTTTTTCAGCATCAATTGCATCAAAAGATTATTTTTGCAAGAATGGAATTGTTAAGGAAAATTAACCCGGATGCCTTTCTCTGGACAGGGTATCTGGGTATGTTCTTCTTTCTTCCGATAGCTACATCTCCAACAGTAATCTGTGGAGTTTTTGTGCTCGGTGTCTGGATTATTTCCGGAAAGTTTTTGAGAGATATCACCACATGGCAGAATTCCAAAATTATACTCCCGGTGATAATCCTTATTGTTTTGCCATGGACTGGTCTTATGTACACGCCGCTGCCAGCTGATGGATTCCCTATAGCCCTTAAGACTCATTACTGGTTATATGCTATAGCAATTGCGCCGGTTATCACTCCCCGGAGACAGCCTGATTTGATAATCAAGATGTTCCTTTTAGGGCTTTCTCTCAATAGTGCGATCTCAATACTACAATTTGCAGGCTTAGTACATCTTAAAAAGGGGCTTGCAACCGGGCTGCTGGGAGGAAGTTCAGCGCACATCCCCTATTCATTGCTGCTTACTACAGGAATACTTATCGCATCTTTTTACTTTTTAAAGGCACAGTCGAAAAGAGAACGCTTGCTCTACATTTCTGCTATGATTCAGTATTTTGCTACTATAGGTTTCACAGGAGGGAGGAGTGGTTACGTAGCATTGATAGTCTTATCACCATTCATCGTGTATAACATAATAGGGCAGCGGCATATAGTGAAGATACTCATTGTGAGTGTCATTGCAGTCTCTTTTTTATTTTCCTTTCCAGTGGTGCAATCCCGGTTTTCGAAAGCTAAAGAAGACATAGTGCTTTATACGCAGGGGAATGTGAATACATCAATAGGGTTAAGATTTCATATGTGGGGAATTGCATTATCAGAGATAAAGAAAAATCCCGTTCTTGGAACAGGTACAGCAGGTTTTAAAAAATCATGGGAGCTTCATAAAAAAGAGCCGTCACTTCCCTTTTACGATCATCCGCATAATAGTTTTCTCTATATGATGGTAAGTTTCGGTATAGTTGGGCTTGTTGCGTTTTGCACCCTTCTATTTGTGATGTTAAAAAGAGGATGGAAATGCCGTGATTCAGCGCTTGGGTTTGCAGTTTTTACTTTTACAACGGTCTTTATTATTGGAAGTCTTACCGATACACAGGTGCTTCCATTCGCAACAGCAATAGCATTACCTCTTTTTACAGGGGTGTCTGAGGCGTTACATGTTACCTGAAAAAATTCCTTTATCAGTAGCCATTATTACAAAAGATGAGGAGAAAAGGTTGCCTGAGTGCCTGAAAAGTGTTTCTTTTGCAGATGATATTGTGGTAGTAGTTGATTCAAGAAGCACTGATAGAACTTTGGAAATTGCAGAAAGGTTTGGCTGTCGCGTTTTTATAGAGGATTGGAAAGGTGACGGACCTCAGAAAAACAGCGCGATTGACAAATGCAAGCATGAGTGGATACTCATTGTAGACGCTGATGAGAGGATACCTGAAGAAACCGCACGCGAGATTAAGCAGATAATAAGTGATCCGAAAAATGCCGATGCATACAGTTTTCCGAGGAGAAATTATTTCCATGGCAGGTGGATTAAATACAGCGGGTGGTGGCCTGACAGGACAGTAAGACTCGTAAGAAAGAGCAAAGGCCGTTTCCAGGCTATAACGCATGGCAGGTGGGAGACAAGTGGCATTCTTGAGAAAGTTGATGTGCCGTTTGATCACTATAGTTTTACCTGTTATTCTGACATGCTTACCATAATGGAGATAAGGTCGACTGATATGGCGAGAGAGCTTTTTGAAGCAGGAAAGAGGGCGAATGTTTTTACGCCATTTTTTCATGGGATTGCCATGTTTATCAAAGTCTATATTTTGAAACTTGGATTTCTGAACGGACTTGACGGCTTTATCTTTGCGATTACAAGAGCAGGAGGGACATTTTTCAAATATGCACAGCTCCTTGAACTTCAGCGCGAAAACAAAAGGTAAAGGAAAAATCAGCAGATTTCTTTTCATCTTTGGTACAAGACCTGAGGCAATTAAACTTGCCCCTCTCATAGTGAAGCTTAAAGATGTTGGAAATATTCAAGTGTGTGTGACAGGGCAGCACAGAGAGATGCTGGATCAGGTTTTGCAGTTTTTCTCGATAGTTCCTGATTATGACTTGAATATCATGATGGAAAACCAGAGCCTTTTCACTGTCACTTCAAAATCTTTGAAACTCCTTGAAAAGGTGATCAAGGAAAGCCAGCCTGATCTTATCATTGTGCAGGGAGACACAACCACTACTTTTGTTGGGGCATTGGCAGGGTTTTATAACAAAATAAAGGTTGCACATATTGAAGCGGGGCTGAGAAGTTTTCATAAGTTTTCTCCTTTCCCTGAAGAAACGAATCGTGTTCTGGTAAGTCATATCGCAGACTATCATTTTGCTCCAACGGATAAAGCGAAAGAGAATTTGTTAAGAGAAAGCATATCAGAGGAAAATATTTTTGTTGTTGGTAATACGGTAATTGATGCCCTTTTCATGGGGCTGGATATTGTGAACAGAAATGAAAAAAGGTTTTATGATTATTTTCGATTTCTCGATTTTTCAAAGAGGATAATCCTGGTTACAGGGCACCGTCGGGAAAGTTTTGGTAAGCCTTTTGAAAACATATGCCATGCACTTAAGGAGATTGCCCGGGAGAATGTGGAGACAATCTATCCTGTCCATCTTAATCCAAATGTGAGAGGACATGTCTATCCGAGGCTGAGTGGTATAAAAAATATTCATCTCGTAGAGCCCCTTGAGTATCCCTATCTCATCTGGCTTATGAGTAAAAGTTATCTTATCCTCACCGATTCAGGGGGTATTCAGGAAGAAGCACCGAGTCTTGGAAAACCTGTGTTAGTCATGCGAGATGTCACTGAACGTACTGAAGGTATTGACGCGGGGACAGCACTACTGGTCGGTACAGACAAGGAGAAAATAGTTAAATCAGTGAGGATGCTGTTATCGAATAGAGGCGAATACAATAACATGGCAAAACGCAGAAACCCCTATGGAGATGGCAAGTCTTCCCTCAGGATCAGGGATATAGTAAAGAGATTGCTTGATTAGATATTTGCATAACAAATGAACCGCAAGGCTTCCAGAATATGATAAAGGACAGGAACTGTTTGCTCAGAGCATCGATAATCGTCGTTAGCTATAACGGAATGCTTGAAAATACGGCTCCATGTCTGGAGAGTATTTTTAAAGAAACTAATTACTGTAACTATGAGGTGATAGTAGTAGATAACAATTCAACCGACGGCACTCAGGGCTATCTCCGGCAATTAGCCGCTCGGCATCACAACATCAAGTTTGTCCTGAACAAGTCTAACAGGGGCTTTGCCGGCGGCACTAATGACGGAATACATGTATCGAGCGGTAATTATTTAGTGCTTCTCAACAATGATACTGCAGTAACAAAAGGTTGGCTGGAACGACTTTTAAAGCCTTTGAACGAAGACAGGGCGATCGGCATGGTTGGTCCTGTATCAAATGAGGTGGGGAATGAGCAGCGAATATTTGTAAGGGGGACAACCCCTGAAGTAATTATGGAAGAAGGATATGCATGGACCAATATGAGTAGCGGGGATATCTTTGAAACAGACAGGCTCGGGTTTTTTTGCGTTGCAATGCGAGAGGAACTGACGGAAACCGTCGGCCTGCTCGATGAAAAATTCAGTCTCGGTTACTTTGAAGATGACGATTACTGTATCAGGGTAAAAAACGCCGGCTACAGGCTGGTCTGCTGCGAGGATGTCTTCATATACCATAGAGGGAGCAAATCCTTTGCTAAAAGAGAAAATCCGACACACACCCTGATGAAGAAAAACAAGAAACTGCTTGAAAAGAAATTTCATATAAAATACAGCCCTCCCCACCCAAGGGATAGGCATTTGGAACTGATAGGGTCTTATATCGAAAGGATTAAGAAAGAGGGTCTGGCTCCCGGACTCATGTATAAAATAGACAACAGGCTCAGATTATTGGAAGGAATGAAGCCACGGGGATTGCTCAAGAAATTGCGTTTTGAAAGGCGGCTGAATCATCTGAATAATTTACTCAGGCAGTATACCAGGTGTGAAGGAAGACATCATAATGAATGAGTATTACGGGTCATTACGGCCTGAAATCGCGGCTATGATCCCTGATGGATGTAAAACAGTTCTTGATATAGGCTGCGGCACCGGGGCTTTGGGTAAGCATATCAAGGAGAACGGCGTCAAAGAGGTATGGGGTGTTGAAATATCCTCCTATGGAGCAAATGAGGCAAGAAAAGTGCTTGATACTGTCATTGAAGGGGATATCGAGGCTATACAGCTCCCCGTTAAGGAGGGATATTTTAATTGCATCGTATGTGCAGATGTGCTCGAGCATCTGCATGACCCGTGGGCAACGGTAGGTAAACTGAAGAAATTTCTAAAGCCGGAGGGTACTATGGTAGCAAGTATTCCGAACATCGGCTTTCACAGGATTGTACGTGGATTAATAAAAGGTAAATGGCAATATACCGATGCAGGGATCCTTGATCGAACCCACCTGAGATTCTTTACGTTGCAGGGAATTATAGAGCTTTTTTCTCTGAACGGTATGGTACTTGAGAAACTCTATCGAAAAATTGATTGTGGATTAAACATGAGGATTCTAAATATTCTTTGTTTGAATAAGTTGAAAGAATCTCTTGTAATACAATATGTTGTAAGAGCTAAGATTATTTAAGGTCGTACAATAGAAAAGAGGAAATACTTCTAAGTCATTTTTATTATGGAAACGGATTCTACTTTCAGAATGCTCGAAAAACCTTTCTTAACAAGATGTCCGATAGGCTGCGGCTCTATGCTTGTATCCAGTGATATTGTAACGGAGGAGGGTCTGTTGCTTAAGTGCGCCGAATGCGGTCAATTGATCAGCCAGTGCTCTGAAGAACGGTATCTTAGCAGTATGGAGGGTTTCGATATCCCAAAAGGAACTTCTCCTCAGGGGAAATCAATAGTGCGGAGTTTGAGGTTATATCAAAAACGGCTAAAAAAGATTGAACGTATATATGGCAGGCATCCCCGGGATATCAGATTGTTAGATGTGGGCTGTTCTATAGGCTCATTTTTGGCATTTGCCCAAGAAAGAGAGTATATAGTAACAGGTGTCGAGCCTGCTGCTATGGCAGTAAAGACCGCCATAGGACAAGGCCTCAATGTAAAACATGGTTTTTTACAGGATCTGAATCTTCCCGGCAATTATTATGACGCTATCACCTTATTTGAAGTCATCGAACATTTAAAAGAGCCGTTAGGTCTGCTAAGAGAATGCCGCCGTATTTTAAAACCGGGAGGCATAATGGTAATCAGTACAGGGAATACCAGTAGTTGGACGGTTAAGTTCATGAAACAGCGGTGGGATTATTTTGATATCAGACATGGTGGGCATATTAGTTTTTTCAATCCCATGTCTTTTAGTAAGATATCGAAAAAGGCCGGCTTTGATGTTATTAGACTCGAAACACGACGGGTCAGCATCTACAGGAAAGATGAAGTTTCTAAGTTCAAGTTTAAAACTGCAAAAATTATTGAAGGGCTTCTCAACCCATTTGCAAAACTCTTCAGCAGGGGCCACGATATATGGGTATTTATTAAAAAACCATACGTTAATGCAAAATGAGCAAGGAGAAAAAAATAAGGCGATGGCTGATAATATCGTATTTTGCCAATATCGACCCGATGGCGCCTTCTCATCACATTGATGACAGGCTTCCTTATTTAAGACAAAAGGGAATTGATATCTGCCTTCTCACCTCACCGTGTGGAGCACATTACAAGAACCTGACTCATAAAAGAATACCTTCCCCTGCCCCATCAGGCATCAGATATGAGGTGAGATATTTTTTAAGAAGAAAAACAAGGGGAAAATTCTGGTTTAAATTCTGGGAAACGCTTTTTCTTTTGCCTGTTTGTCCGTTTTATTTTATAGAAAAGATATTCCTTAGACTTGACTCGACATGGTCCTGGTTTATCACAGCATCAATTGCTGCTATCCTGCTGGCCATAAAAAAAAGACCTGCTGTACTCTACAGTACTGGCGGGCCTGTGAGCGCACACATTGCTGCAATGGTTGCATCCTTTATTACAAAGATACCGCACGTTGCCGAATTTCAAGACCCTCTTGTACATCAGTATGCAGCACCCGGTAGGCTTGAGAGACATTTTATAAAAGGGATTGAACGATTAATCTTCAAGACAGCACATGCGACTGTATTCCTAACGCAGCAAGCTGCAAAAAATGCCTGTGAAAGAAATAACAACAGCAAAAAATCATTTGCGATATATGCAGGTGCAGTTCCCCGTGAAAACATGACACCACATAGTCATGAAGAGGTATTCAATATCGTACATTTTGGTTCTCTTGGTGGAAGCAGGAATTTAGATTATATTTTTAAGGCATTGGTTTTATTGTTCCGTGAGTCTCCGAATCTACCAAATTACTTCAGACTTAATCTCTACGGGAACAATAGCAGAAATGTGAGCAAAGGAATAGAACAATTCCCTTACAGGGAGATACTCAACGTGAAAGGCAAAGTGCAAAGGCAGGAAGCTATGGAGTTCATGTATAAAGCTGATGTGCTGCTCCTTATACAGAACACCGATGATGTTTCTTTTGAGACAATACCATCAAAGGTTTATGAATATCTGCATACAGGAAGACCTGTTCTTGCCCTTGTGTATCGAAACGATGAACTGAGAAGTATGCTTGAGGGAATGGGGCACATAGTGGTTCAGGCAGATGATGAGCTGGCTATAAAAAGAGGACTTGAAGCATACATCGAGAGGTGGAAACAAAATCAATTACAATCCTCTCCTTTGAAGTCTCCCTATACTGTAGAAAAGGCAGTTGATGAACTTGTCACTTTGGCGAATACTATCTCGAAATGTTAAATGATACTAAAAATATACTGGTGATCAACATGAGATATATCGGAGACGCTATCTGGATGTATCCATTTATAAAGAATTTAAAGATGAATCTGCCCGATGCAACTATCTCCGCATTAGTAAATAAAGGTGGGGAGGTGTTTTTAGAACTCATGCCTGAACTGTCTGAAGTAATTGCTTTTGAAAGAAAGGAGATGAAAGGTAAAAGAGGATTTTTAAAATTTATGCATTTTTTGAAAGAAATTCGCGAAAGAGATTTCGATACAGTTTTTATCCTTTCAAATTCAGACCGGCCCACGATCATTGGTTTTGCCTCGGGAGCTAAAACAAGGATCGGTTTTAAATCCGATAATTGGTGGAGAGGATTTCTGCTTACAGAGACGTTCCGGTGGAATGATGATAAAAACCCGCATATGATCGAATATTATCTTCAGGCTCTTACTGATTCCGGGCTTAAGATATACGATAGGAGATTGACTTTTGATGTTCCTAACAGTGCAATAAAAGAAATAACCGAGATGTTCAGTGTGTTAAAAACAAAAGATAAGAAAGCCATCATCATTCATTCTGGTACAAGGACAGAACTCAGGCAGTGGGGAGTTGAGAAATTTGCAGAGGTTATCAGTTCAGTAGCCGGGCGGTATAGAATATTTTTGATAGGAGGACCTGATGAAGACAATATCATTCAGGATATACTGAACAGGCTGAAAAAACCACCGGATATCGTATCAACCAAACTGAATCTTATGGAGTTTGCTGCATTATGTAAGTTTAGTGATTTGTTTATTGGGAATGATTCAGCACCAATTCATATAGCAGCCGCTACAGGATTATTTGTAATTGGTATATATGGTCCTACTCTGTCAAAGCATTGCGGACCATGGACTGATAAGAAAATACTGTTCGACATCGGTACAGTGTGGTGCAGACCATGCAGACAAGACAAATGCATTCATCCAGAAAAGCAAGCATGTCTCACTATAGTGACACCAAAAATGGTTATTGATAAAATACACGAGGTATTGTGAATCCGCGCTGTTTTAATTGTAAAATTCATGCAACTCCCTGCTCTCTATTGTGAGGAGTTAAAGAGCATATCTTTAAAATGTTTCCCCTGATATGAATCCTTGAATCATGTAAGTTTTACAGAATTCTCATTTCTCTTATGTTGTTGACAACACTGGTGAAAATGCTGTCAAATAGTAATAAATTTAATTCAGTTGATTTCATGATAATATGGGAGGATAGATGCACATAGGAATAATAGGAACTGGTTATGTCGGCCTTGTCACAGGAGCCTGTTTTGCCGAATTTGGATTATTTGTCACATGCTTAGACAAGGACGAAAAGAAGATAAAATCTTTGAAAAAAGGCAAAGTACCTTTTTATGAGCCAGGTCTTGAAGAGCTTGTACAGAGAAACCTTAAGGAAGGCAGGCTCACTTTTACTACAGATGTAGCAGAAGCAGTTGATTCTTCCCTGGCGATATTCATAGCCGTGGGTACACCTCCACGGGGTGATGGCTCAGCAGACCTGAAATACATCGAAGATGTGGCTAAGGAAATAGCTGCAAATTTGAACGGATACAAGATTATTGTCACAAAAAGTACTGTCCCTGTCGGAACAGGTGACAGGATAAGGGAGATAGTTTCGAGAAACCTTAAGGAACTGGTTCATTTTGATATAGTTTCAAACCCGGAGTTTCTAAGGGAGGGCTCTGCAATAGAAGATTTCATGAGGCCAAATAGGGTTATTATTGGTGTAGATCCTGAATCGAGTTCAGGACAGCAGGCGATTGCGATAATGAAGGACCTCTACAAACCTCTCTACCTTATAGAAACACCTTTTGTGATAACAAATATCAAAACTGCAGAGCTTATCAAATATGCCTCCAACTCTTTTCTTGCAACGAAGATTTCATTTATCAATGAGATTGCAAACCTCTGTGAGAAGGTTGGTGCAGATGTCCACATGGTTGCAAAGGGCATGGGCCTTGATATGCGGATAGGCTCAAAATTTCTCCATCCTGGACCAGGCTATGGTGGCTCCTGTCTTCCAAAGGATACAAAGGCACTTTTAAAGATGGCAGAAGAACAAAATGTTGAGCTAAGCGTCGTTGATGCAGTAGTCAGGGCTAACGAAAAGCAAAAGGAAATTATGGCCAAAAAAATCAAGGATGCAATGGGAGTGCTCAAAGAAAAGACGATTGCAATTCTTGGACTTTCTTTCAAACCGAATACAGATGACATCCGTGACGCACCCTCTCTGTATTTAATCAGAAGACTTTTGACAGAGAAAGCAAAGATAAGGGTTTATGACCCTGTTGTTAGGAGCCTGGATCTAATAGCTAAGAGCAATGAGTTAATAGCAAACGACTCTAAGCTCCGTGCTCTAAGCTCTAAGCTAATAACATACTGCAAGGACCCCTACGAGGCTGCAAAGGGTGCTCATGCATTGGTGATTATGACAGAATGGAACCAGTTCAGAAACCTTGAACTTGAGAGACTCAGGAAACTTCTTAAAGAGCCATATTTCTTTGATTTTAGAAACATCTATGAACCAAAGAGACTTAAGGAGAACGGGTTCAAATATTTTTGTGTGGGCAGGCAATAAAAAATGGTAAAATTATATATACATGAAAGTTGTTTGCCAGAACAGAAAGGCATATCACGACTACCATATTGAAGAAACCATAGAAGCAGGGATGGCACTTTTAGGAACAGAAGTAAAGGCCCTTAAGGAAGGAAAGGTTAATCTTAAGGATAGTTATGTGATTGTGAAAGATTCAGAGGTTTTTCTCCTCAACTGTCATATTAGTCCTTATAGTCATGGGAATATAATGAACCATGACCCTTTGAGGACGAGAAAACTTCTATTGCACAGAAAGGAAATAGAAAGGCTGAGGGGCAAGACAGCGGTAAAGGGATTCACACTTATTCCGTTGAAGCTCTATTTTAAAGGGCCTTTTGCAAAGGTAGAAATAGGTCTTGCGAAAGGCAAACAGCTCTTTGAAAAAAGGGAGACGATAAAGGAGAGAGAAGCAAAAAGGGACATAGAAAGGGCAATGAAAAGCCGACAGAAGTAGATTGTAGAGTTTCAATCTTCAATGAAGAATGATTTTCTTCGTCGTGCTCTTTAATAGCAACTCCACAGGACGGACAAAATTGAGCATATGACTTTGTCCTATATAATCTGGGGTCAAAAGATTTTATATGTTATACTATTATATAGTTTTGAGTTGGGGGGCGAAAGGACTCGACGGGGGTTATGAGGCTCAGGTAGCATGCCGTGGTTCCGTCACCACGAAAAAAGGCGGAAACACATATAAAAGCCAACAACGAACTGGCACTCGCTGCATAATTAATGCAGCACACTACCTTGAGATTGCCTGTGTTTCGAGGATAGTGTCGGATAGCAGGCTGGCCTTAAGGGATTTCTTCTGACCTTAAGGTGAGAACAAAGGAGATAGGATAATGAAAAGCCCGTCTGCTGGCGGTTCATTATCCAAAGGTAAAAAGCAGAATAAGCATGTAGAAGCCTGTGAGTAGTACTTTCGGACGCGGGTTCAATTCCCGCCGCCTCCACCAATTAGTTGCGTTAAAATTTTTTCACAATCCCGATGTATATCGGGACATCTTCCATTTATACTATATTATTATTTATAGTGGAGAAAAACAATTTTCAGGTGAAAAAGGTTTTTTTTATATTCTTAGCCGTAGCTCTTATGGCTGGTTCCCTCTCTGCCCAGCAGACTAAAGAGGTCTTGCTCAAATTCAGCAAACAGGAAGGTCAGATGCGCATTGTGCTTGAGGCTGAGGAAACATTTCTAAAAAAAACCGAGGCTGTGACGTTGCCATTTCAGATAAAGGTAAAGTTCCCCGGACCATTCAATCTTATTTCCCAGAAAAATTTCCCCCTTGATATCGTATCAGAGGATAAATTATTGGTAATCAAGCTGGAAAAACAGAGTGAGATAAAAATCTCAAGACTCTCTTCTCCTGCAAGGATTGTGTTCGATATTCAAAGGGGAGAAAAGCAATCTGCACCCATCCTTTCTAAGGTCTTTGTTCTTGATGCAGGACATGGAGGCTATGATTTTGGAATGGTCTCTGGAGATATGAGGGAGAAAGATATCAGCCTGGATCTGGTGAAAGATTTAAATACAATTCTTTCAAAAAAGGGTAAAAAGGTATTCCTTACACGGAAGGTTGATCAGTATATGCCGCTTATTGAGAGAATCAAGTTTGTGAACCAAAAAGCCCCTGATGTATTTATCAGTTTCCATTCCTCGATGTCTGAAAATTTTATTCTTTATATTCCCGTTCTCGAAAATCAGGGCATAGACGAAGTTGTTGACTCTTACAGCCTC
This sequence comes from Thermodesulfovibrionales bacterium, assembly GCA_020053565.1. Lineage (GTDB taxonomy): Bacteria > Nitrospirota > Thermodesulfovibrionia > Thermodesulfovibrionales > SM23-35 > VGWZ01. The sequence goes on along the minus strand of JAGVMY010000052.1, from coordinate 5,435 downwards.
TCATTGAGACAGAAAAAATATATGGGGAAAAGCAAGGCTCTTTCAGAGAGTATTGGAAAGGCAATGAAAGATGAGTTCAAGGTGAATGTTGTTTACAGGAGTATGCCTCTTCCTCTTATTAACTCTACAGGTGCACCTTCTGCAGTAATCGAACTCCCCTCACCAAAATTTATGGTTTATGACCTGCAGACAAAGACGAGACTGATAAATTCAATTGTTAATGGAATTGCAGCATATGGGCAATAGAATTTTAAAAATGAGAACTGAGAAACAGTGACTAAAAAAGAAAGTGAAACAGAGAGCAGGATGAATATAAAGAGGCTGTCTATCATCCTCCTATTTGTGTTACTTTTCTCTGGAGGCGTTGTAGGGGGATATTTTTATTTCTCGAAAATCTTTTCTAAAAGCAAACCTGTTGGAGAGGAGAAACTTGAAGCACAAACGAAGACAGAAGATCTTTTTTCTTTAAGAATTTATTATCCTGTAGGTAATCGTCTTCAATTTGAGGATAGAAGGCTTCCGAGGAAGGATGCACAAATAGCAATCGCCCAGACTACAGTGGAAGAATTTCTTAAAGGCCCTGCGGGTGGAATGACATCAAACATACCGAAAGGAGTAAAACTCCTCGGCCTTTATAAAGATGTAGAGAGAATACTCTATGTTGATCTCTCAGATGATTTCAGGAGGAATTTCCAGGGTGACGCTCTTTCAGAATTTTACCTTCTCAAGGGTCTTTACGAGAGCCTTATTTCGAATATACAGGATGTTGAAAATGTAAAAATCCTTATCGAAGGAAGGGAGGTGGAGACACTCGGAGGCCACCTTTATCTCATCTATCCTTTAAAAGGTATGGTTTCTAATGAATATGAGTAAGAAAGACAGACCGATCGGAGTCTTTGACTCGGGGATAGGTGGACTCACCGTTTTAAAGGAAATAATAAAAGAATTACCTGATGAGGATACTATTTATCTTGGTGATACCGCAAGGGTTCCGTACGGAATAAGGTCACCGGAAACAGTTACCAGATATTCATTTGAAAACACAAAATTCCTGTTTTCAAAAAATATTAAACTCCTCGTCGTTGCCTGTAATACCGCATCTTCTGTTAGTCTCGAAGCCATTAAAAGCAGCATATCAATTCCTGTTATCGGAGTTATTGAACCAGGAGCAAAAGCTGCCATGAAGGCAACAAGAAATAAAAAGGTCGGTGTTATCGGTACGGAAGCAACAATAAAGAGTAATTCTTATACCAGAGCGATTAAGTCTATTGATAAGGATATAGAGGTATTTGGCCTTGCCTGTCCTTTGTTTGTCCCTCTTGTAGAGGAGGGGTGGACGGATGGAAATATTGTTACCCTGATCATCGAGAGATATCTTAAGGAAATGAAAAACAACTCTATAGATACCCTTGTGCTTGGATGCACCCATTATCCATTACTCAAAAGGGTTATATCTCTGGTTATAGGTGAGGATGTACAACTTATAGATTCGGCAATTGAAGTAGCACAGGAAATAAAAGCAATTCTTGAAATTACTGATTTGAAAAGGCAACAGACAGGAGAGACGCTAAGAGAGTTTTATGTAACTGATTCACCTGAGAGATTTGTAATGATCGGCGAAAGATTTCTTGATAATAAGATAGAACATATAGAAAAAATAGCAGTCGGTAATTAATAGTTAACGCATAGAAATTAAATGATTATTGGTGCTTTGGAATATGGAGGATAAATGAGACCTGATGGCAGGAAAAACAATGAAATACGTGAGGTAAAGGTTCAGAGGAATTTCATCACTACAGCTGAGGGCTCTGTATTGATCGAAATTGGACACACGAGGGTTATATGTACAGCCTCAATAGAGGATAAAGTTCCAGCTTTTCTCAAAGATCAGAAAAAGGGGTGGATTACGGCAGAGTATTCGATGATTCCGAGGGCAACTCAGACAAGACTTACGAGAGAGTCAAGCACAGGCAGAATGGGCGGAAGGACACACGAAATACAGAGGCTTATAGGCAGGGCGCTCCGCTCTGTTGTTGACCTCTCTCTGCTTGGCGAAAGGACGGTATGGATAGACTGTGACGTAATACAGGCAGATGGAGGCACAAGGACAGCGGCAGTCACAGGTGCATTTATATGTCTATCAGATGCATTAAGATATGCACTAAGAAACAGGCTTATAGAAAAGATACCAATCAAGGATTATCTTGCAGCGATAAGCGTGGGAGTTGTGAATGGTGACCTGCGGATTGACCTCTGTTATCCGGAAGATTCTATCGCTGAGGTAGACATGAATATCGTGATGACAGGGAGTGGAAAGCTTGTTGAGATACAGGGAACTGCTGAAGGGATACCATTTTCAAAGGCAACATTGAACAGCCTTATAGGACTTGCAGAAGAGGGAATAAGCAGTCTGATAAAACTGCAAAAAAAGTTAATAGAAGGCGAGGGAATGTCTTACTGAAAATAGCCTTTTCAATATGCTAAAATAAAAAATATGTATATTTTAGGATTGTTTAGATATAGAAATAAGGACTGAGAATTTGTCTTTCAAGAGGGAGATGGATTGAACAGGTACAGAAGTATATTTATCTGGTTGGTGATTGGCATACTGATAATAGCGCTTTTCAACCTTCTGAGTACTCCAAAGAAAGCTGAAAAGGAGATCATATTTTCTGAGTTTATGACCAAACTTGAGGCAGGTGAAGTTGAAGAAGTTACTATAAAAGATAACTATATAACCGGCCAATTCAAAGATAGTAAGAAGTTTAAGACGTATGCTCCCACATACCCTGACTTTGTAAAAATTCTAAGGGTTCAGAATGTAAAGATTATTGTAAAGCCAACTGACCCGAGCCCATGGTACTGGAACCTCCTTTTCTCATGGGGTCCGATAATTTTACTTGTAGGTGTGTGGATATTCTTCATGCGGCAGATGCAGACCGGAGGCAATAAGGCATTGTCTTTTGGTAAAGCAAAGGCACGACTGGCCTCTGAAAAGTCTGTCAAGATAACATTTTCTGACGTTGCTGGGATAGATGAGGCAAAGGGAGAGGTTCAGGAGATTATCGATTTTCTCAAGGACCCTCAGAAATTCCAGAAGCTCGGAGGTAAAATTCCCAAAGGCGTACTTTTGGTCGGTGCACCGGGAACAGGTAAAACCCTTCTTGCAAGAGCCATTGCGGGTGAGGCAGGAGTCCCGTTCTTCTCAATATCAGGCTCTGACTTCGTAGAGATGTTTGTTGGAGTTGGTGCATCAAGGGTTAGAGACCTTTTTGATCAGGCAAAGAAGAACGCACCATGCATTATTTTTATTGATGAGATAGATGCAGTTGGCCGCCAGAGAGGTGCAGGTTTGGGCGGTGGCCATGACGAACGCGAGCAGACCTTAAACCAGCTCCTTGTGGAAATGGATGGCTTTGAAACGAATCAGGGGGTTATTATCCTTGCAGCCACAAACAGACCTGATGTCTTAGACCCGGCACTCCTCAGGCCTGGCAGGTTTGACAGGCAGGTTGTTGTCCCGCAGCCTGATGTAAAAGGAAGGTTAGAAATACTCAAAGTTCATACAAGGAGTACACCTCTTGATGAAAGTGTGAACCTTGATCAGATAGCGCGTGGAACGCCTGGTTTTTCCGGTGCTGACCTTGCAAATCTTGTGAATGAAGCTGCCTTGCTCGCAGCAAGGAAATCAAAGAGCAAACTCGAGATGTCTGATTTTGAGGCAGCAAAGGACAAAGTACTGATGGGTGTGGAAAGAAAAAGCATGATTATAAGTGAGACAGAGAAAAAGAATACCGCATACCATGAAGCAGGTCATACGCTTGTTGCAAAACTGACACCAGGCACTGACCCGATACATAAGGTAAGCGTTATTCCAAGGGGAAGAGCCCTCGGTGTCACACAACAGCTCCCTATAGATGATAAATACACTTATTCTAAGGACTTCCTGATGAAAGCCCTATCGGTACTGCTTGGAGGTAGGGCTGCCGAAGAGATAGCATTAAAACATTTAACTACCGGAGCTGGCAATGACCTTGAACGGGCAACAGAACTTGCAAGGAAGATGGTTACAGAGTGGGGCATGTCAGATAAACTGGGCCCGCTTACGTTCGGGAAAAAGGACGAGATGATCTTTCTCGGGAGAGAGATAGCAAAGCATAAGGATTATAGTGAAAAGACAGCAGTTGATATAGATGAAGAAGTCAAAAGGATTGTGATTGAGGCATACGAGACCTCTAAAAATCTCCTCTCAGAGAATACTGACCTTCTTGAAGCGCTTGCCAAGGCACTTCTCGAAAAAGAAACAATGAATGCTGTTGAGATAGATGCGCTTATCAAAGAAGTGGAGTCAAAAAGGGAAGTTCAGGTTTGAGGGAGTAGAGAGTCAAATTACATATTGCAGGTTATTGCAGGGCGCTCTTAAGAGAAGCAAGGATAGTAAAAAAAGTTTTTAATCTGCGAAGGCATCCACCGAGAAGATTAGTAATAAGTAAAACAACTTAGGCTTTTCCCCATATCCCTGTTTTGTCTGATTTACATCTATCTTTCTACATTCCTTTTTTTGCTTGAATGGAATGCTGAAATGCAACAGACAATAATAAACACAGTGTTTAGAGCAGGCTGTGTGAAGTTTCTTTTTTTAACCTCTTTACACTTAAGATCCTGCTCTCTCCATTGATTGAGCAGAGGATGTCAATGTACAAGTCTGACTTCGGAGTTATTTTCCCTCTGCGGCACTATTCCGAGAACAGGTTGTGAGAAGGCCAGCTGGTGACCTCTGAAATCGCTCCCTCGACCATCTGCTTGAATTCATCGAAAAAAGCCTTAAGGGAATTAAGCGGATCAGACTGGTCAAGAGGGAGGCGGTTGAATAAGACCGCATATTCTATGCCATTGTTCTTTCTGACCAGTATAGTAGCTGTGCCTGTTTCAAGCGCCCCTGTATGGTACCAGTTATTGGAGTCGTCAACTACCCAACCCATCGCATAGTTACTGGTAATAGTAGATGGTTTCGTAGTCATAAGGGCGATGGTTGACTTATTCAGGATGTCCGGTCTTGTATCGAAACCGTCAACAGCAGTCATAAATCTCAGAAGGTCTGTCGTTGATGCAATCCAGCCTCCGTGTGAGTCCATTGCCTTGAAATGCAGACCTCCGTAAGAGTGGGGGACTTCTTCACCAGTCCCATAAATGGACGGGACAGTGTCACCAGGGATGTCATAATAGCAAACCTCATTCAAAGCCCTGTCTTGCTTGAGGTTCCCCGCGATTCGCATTTTATCAGCCCCAAGAGGGTCCAGGATAACTGATTTCACATACGCATCATAGCTCATCAGGGATCGGCTTGCTTTCTCAATTACCCTTCCCAGTATGTTGTAGCCCAGGTTGCTGTAATGATATTCGGTACCGGGGTCAAAGTCCAGGGGTCTTTGGAG
>JAGVMY010000006.1 GCA_020053565.1 Thermodesulfovibrionales bacterium | reverse complement strand
TAGAGGCGGTTGGCAGCTTTATTCTCCTGACATCTCCGTATGTGATTGCGGATGAAAACCTGATAAGTGAACATTTGAAAACACACGAGAAGTATAGCGAAGAGGATATTGCGGTATTGGGTCACATATCAGCTTCTCCCCCGGAAGGAATAGGGGAAAACACCCCATTTATGAAGTTTTTGTTAAAAAGTCCCTTGATTCAATATGGTTATGAGTTTGCATTTGATTACAATGACATCGAATCTTCTGAGAATGTGTACTATAAACATCTTTATACACCCAATCTTTCATTGAAAAGAGATATCTTTAAGAATGTAGGGCTGTTTGAAGAAGGCCTTCAGCATGGTGTTCAAGATTTAGAATTTGGTTTTAGGGTTTCGCTAAATAAATATCGCATAGTTTATAACCGTGATGCAGTTGTTGATCTTTACCGCCGGATAGATTTAAAAGGATTCCTCGAAAGACAGATCTCGGTTGGAAGGCAGCAGGCTATTCTGGCTCAAATACATCCGGGCATATTTGATGTTAATCCCATTAAAATGAGCTGTGTGCGCCATCTGTTAGGGAAGGAAAGATTGGTTGAGCGTGCCGAGGAACTTGTCAACGAGCTTGAAAAGATGCATGAAGATATACGGAACAATTATAAGTTTCCCGGTTCGTCTCTCTTGGAAAGGTGTTACATCATTCTGTCAGATTATTATTACGCTATGGGGGTAAATGAGGTGCTGAAAGAACACGAAGGAGATGACTGGCTGAATATCTATATTGATGGAATAGATGTAGAGTTACAGCATTTAAAGAGTGAAAACCGGGCATACGAGCTATTGATGGAGAGTTATTGCAGGGCAGGCAAGGGTGATTTTCCGGCATTTCTTGATGGTGTTGAGCAGGCAGCTCAACTTGTCCCTATGCATGCCGGCCCCTATTATGCACTGGGAAGTTTCTATTTAAATCTTGAAAAGCATAAACCTGCAGAAGAGGTATTCGGAAAAGGACTGGAGAAAAGGAAATTATATAATTCTCTCTCCGGTCTTCCCGTAGAAGATGAAGCCCTTTACTATATGTGGCTTGCCATGGCCTGCATCCCCCAGGGGAAATATAAAAAGGCTGCCCAAGTTTTAGAGGAATTAATAGCGGAAAGATTGCCTATCTCGGTAGAGCAGGGATCTTTTATCTATAAGTGTTTAAGCTTGTCTTATAAGGCATTGGATGAAGAAAGAAAGGCCATCTTTTGTAAAGAGGAGTCTGATAGGCTTAAAGAAGAACTAAAGACAGCAGTTTAGGGTATTTATGGTTACTACTTTTAATGAGAATATCTCTTTGATAGAAGCCAAAAACGGCAATCTCTCCCTGAGGGTTACTTGTGATGACGGCTCTTTAAAGACCCTGCACAGCATTTATGATCCGGAAGGAGAGGCAAAGGCTATTGTTGATGCGTTTAAGTTTGACGGCAGAGGGCTTTTGGTGGTTTTAGGATTGGGCATTGGTTACCATGTGTTTGAGCTTATAAAAAGGTTTCCTGATGCAGAGGTTGTGGTAGTTGAGGCAATACCTGAAATATACGAACTGGCAAAAAGGCATGGAAAGGTCTCCGAGCTTGAGGATAAAATCAAACTCATCGTCGGTCTTCCTGCCGATGAGGCGATCAAGGAGATTACCAGGGAGCAGATGAATGCCGGAATGGCGCCCCTAACAGTCTTTCCTCTGTCTTCGGCTATCTCTGCCTTTCCCGGCCATTACCACCCTCTCCTTAAGACGCTGAAGAATACCACATCCGTAAGACTCTGGGATAGGCTAAAATATCCTAAATTCAAAAATGGTCTCCTCAATGTCGCACTTATTGACTTTGGCTATTTCCTGACCCATGAGGTGGAAAAGACGATTAAACGTCTTGGCCACAAGGTGGTGAAGGTCCCGATAAGAAAAGGAGAGGATGGTGAGGTTACCATTGCAAGGTTGGTGGAGAATATCCTCAAGTTTAAACCTGACTTCTTCCTCACCATAAACCACCTGGGTTTTGATGAGGCAGGGGAATTAACCTCATTCTTTAAAACAATAGAGATGCCTGCTGCATCCTGGTATGTTGATAGTCCTAACATTATTGTTAAAGCATTTAACAGAAATGTTTCTCCCCATGTTTCTATATTCTTATGGGACAAAGGCTATATAGAGGATATGGAGGCAATGGGTTTTGAGGAGGTGGCATATTTACCTCTTGCTACCGACGAAGATGTTTTCAGACCAATCAGATTAAGTCCACTGAATATAAAAAGATACGGCACTGATGTGGGCTTTGTCGGCAACTCCATGGTAGACTCGGTTGTGGAGAAATTTAAAAAGGTTCCCGAAGAACTTCATCCCTTTCTTGAAAGGATGGCAGAACTATTGAGTTCATCGAGGATGCCCTTTGATGAGTTGCTGAAGACTATAGATGAGGATGATTCAGAAAAGATTAAATCTCTCACGCCACTATTAAGACTTTTTCTAGAGGCTGCTGTCCTCTGGAGGGCAACATTGCTTTATCGCCTTTCGTGTATCGAGACGCTTAAGGATTTTAATCCCTGTATCCATGGAGATAAAGACTGGAAGAAACTATTAAGTAATGGTTACCGGCTTGGGCATTCGCTGAACTACTATAGGGAACTTCCTGTCTTTTATAATGCCTGTAAGGTAAACTTTAATGCAACAAGCCTTCAGATGGGACAGGCTGTTAATCAGAGGGTCTTTGACGTTCCGGCATGCGGCGGTTTTCTCCTGACTGACCATCAGGTAGCAATTGAAGAACTTTTTGATGTAGGAAAAGAGGTGGTAACTTATAAAGACAAGGATGAGATACCTGAATTGGTGAGGTTTTACCTGGACAATCCCGATGCACGTAAGGCAATAGCCATGAGAGGAAGGGATAGGGCGCTAAAAGAACATACCTATAAACACAGGTTAAACGCCGTGATACAGGTTATGAAGGATAGATATGGTAAAAACAGGACTACGACAGGCCTACGTAAACACGTAGTTAATCCTTCTTTGTCAGTAACTATTCAGGTAGATAGGCTGAAGGCTGAAGGCTGTTAGTCACTGCGCATTGACCTAATTAGGTTT
>JAGVMY010000027.1 GCA_020053565.1 Thermodesulfovibrionales bacterium | reverse complement strand
GTGCCATGTCTTGCAAATTTCTTTATGATTATAAAAGAAAGAGGAATAAAAACAGCTCTTTCAATGTTCCTTTTTATCACTATATTTGCTCTGACAGTAGGCGGTATACTCAATCTTATCTTGAAATGATTTTTGTCAATTATGATTTGAAAATTATGAGCAGATTATCTTATTGACATCAAAGAAATACATATGATAATATGCTTTTAAAATATGCTTTTGGAAGGCATCAATGAGAACCACATTAACCATAAAAGAAGATTTGCTCAATGAGGCAAAGACATTATCAGGTTCAAAGACAAAAAAAGAGGCTGTAGAGAAAGCCCTCGAAGAATTCATTAGAAGAAGAAAAGCAAAAAAACTGATTGATCTTGAAGGGAAAATAGAGCTTTCTTTGACACTTCAGGAACTTCTTGACAGAAGGAGAAAAGATGTTCCTTATCGATAGCTCTGTATGGATCGAGTATCTTCAGCCGAAGGGGTCTCACAAGATCAAAGAAAGAGTTAAAGAGATTCTCCAGAAAGAGGAGGCCGTCTCCTGTGGGGTTGTAATCGTCGAGGTGCTGAGAGGAGCAAAAGATGAAAAAGGCTTTCAAATGCTCCGTGAATCTCTCCTTTCCTTACCTCAACTTCCCATAGACAACATCGTCATCGAAAGAGCTGCAGAATGGGGATTTATACTTGATAGAAAGGGGAAAGTAGTCTCTACAACTGATCTTGTAATAGCCTCAGCTGCATATAAAAAAGCCCGCCTGTTGCACCTCGATAAGGATTTTAAAAAAATAGCATCTGTCTTTGATTTAGAGGAAGAAAGATTATTAAGTTAAACGCTCCCTCGTTTTTGTTTGTATATCAGTAGTAATGCTTTGCATCGCTTCTCCACCATGTCCATCGGTGACAGAGATAGTAAACTTCATCTTCAGTCTTCGACAAATTCTATCCAAAGATATTATAGTTGTAAATGTCGCTATGGTGTCCTCTAAACCTGACCTCTGCAACACCCTCAGATATAAACTTGAATACAATACGATAAGAAAAATCAATCCTGAAACTCCACACATCAAAACCTTTAGGACTTAGCTTCTCAGTTTTTAAAGATGGATGGAATGGATTCGATTTGAACAATTCTGTACGTTGAGCAGCTCTGACCTGGATTTTAGGAGGTAATTTCAGAAACGACTTATCAAAAGTTCTGGTAGTCTATATCTCTATCACGGCTTCTCAATAAGCTCGTAAAGGGACTTTCTTTTTGTAACCCTCCCAGCCTTGTGGTCAGCTTCTGATTTCCTGAGAATCCTTAAAAATTCCGGCTTGAAAAGACCAATAGCATTACAAAATGCTTCAAAATTATCTCTCGTAATTTCAAGGCTTATCTTATCTAAGCCTTTTTTCCTAAGTACAACTGGTAAGGTCTTTTGCATGCAAACCTCCTTTGTACTTTTAATTATATCACAAAAAGGAATAACTATAGATAAGTTGAGGTATGCCTGAAGATACTTATTTAGTAATCTATCTTTTCTCAGGCGTTATCTCCAGAGTAAAGCTCTGAACCGCCTCGCCGCCATGACCATCTTTTACAGACACAGTTACAGGAGCCTTCCCTTTAAACTCAGGTGGAACATTCCATTTGATGAATCCCGTTGAAGGTTCAATAGTCATACCAGAAAGTGCGGTTTTGAGAGAATAGGTAAGCGGGTCCCCATCAGGGTCTGTAGCTTTGACCTGATAGCTCCAGACTTTTCCATCAAAGACGAACTTCTTATCCTCAATAATCGTGGGATGCATATTTCTTATCTCTCTGTGCAAAACTATCGGCCTGCCATAACTCTCCCCGTCAAAAGGCGTGATCTTAACAGAAAACTTGTCTCCTCTTTTGAGCGATGTCTCAATATTTTTGTCGTTGCCTGCAGACTCTCCATTTTTAGCCCATTCGTAAGTAATAGTTACCTCATCTCCATCTATGTCACTTCCGGAAACATCCACATACAGCGCATCTCCAGGCTTGAAGACCTCAGGAAGGATTTTGACCTTGTCAATCTCAGGCGGGGCATTCTTTATTATAATAATGTTGGACGTAACCTCCCTGTCCTGAATTATCGCCCTGGCCTGAACCTCATCCCCTTTCTTTGTTTCCGTTGCCTTAAACTGATTAGGTATAAGACTAATAGCTGGATTTCCATTAACCAACCATTCTATCTTTGCATCAGAAGGTTTAAAACCTTGAGCAACTAAGTATATCGTTGAATTACGAGTGGCATTAGTGGGAACGATTTCCAATGAATAAAGTGTACTAACTGAAGAAGCAGGCGGCCTGGACAGCTCAGAACCCCTGCCACCTCCTACCTCTGAAGGCTTTTGACTGCTAACTTCAGCAGGCTTTTCTGATGAGCAAGATAGAAGCAGGAGTAAAAGTATTAAGCATAAAAACTTATTCATTAGATCACCATACCTCTTATGTCATTCTGAGGCGAAGCCGAAGAATCTCTAAACCACTCCACTGATAAATCTTTCCAATTAGGATTTTTGCTTTCAATAAGAGAAATCTTCTTTTTACGGACCCACCCTTTTATTCGCTTTTCGCACTCAATAGCTTCTTGGGCGTTGTTAAACTCCTCATACCAAACTAATCTCGTAATGTTATACCTTTTTGTAAAACCTTCAACAAGTTTATGTTTATGCTCAAATACTCTACGCACTAACTCATTTGTGACGCCAATATAATAAAGTGTTTTGGATTTATTAGTGGGTTTATATCATAACATCGTATACTTTAAAAATATCATAACATCGTAAACTACTTTTAACATCGCCTAAACTTCTTCTAAAAACTTTTGAAAAGAAGGAGGGGGCGATGGAGAAACAAAATGAGTATGAGAAACGTTGCAAAGCAATACAGCTTCATAGAGAAGGATACGGTTTCAATAAAATACTCCAATTTCTCCAGAGGAGCAGGAGATGGCTCTCCAAATGGCTCAAACGATTCCATGAACATGGATTTAAAGGTCTTAAAAACCAAAGCAAGTCTCCAAAACGAATTTAGAGAAAGACCCCTGAACAAATGGTCAAAAAGATTCTTTCTATCAGAGCAGAACTGGAAGCCCACAAGAGCCGACGCGCTGCCTTCTCTGGAATTGGGGCTGAAGTCATTCATTGGGAACTTATACAAAGAAAGGTCTGTTTGGTTCCCTCGATCCCTACCATTTCCAGAATTCTCTCTCGACATGGCAAGACAGGAAGAATTAAGAAAAAAAGAACCAATAGTACGCAGCCATATCCGTATATTGCAGCTAAACAGATGGGCGATCTTCAGCAGACAGATATTGTCGGTCCCCGACACCTCCGGGGGGCTAATGGTATTATTCGGTTCTATTCCTTTCACACTGTGGATGTTGCAGGGCATACAGTTTTCACCAGTCAGTTCACAGATAAACAGACCATCTCTTTGTGCAGGCATATGGTCGCAACATGGCGATTTATGGGCATCCCCAGCGTATCTCAAATGGATAATGAGATGGCTGCCACAGGTGGAGGACGTTATCCTTATAGTATCTCTCAAGTCATTCGACTTTACCTGCTTTTGGGAATTCACATGGTTTTTATCCCGCAGGGAGAACCCGGAAGGAATGCATCTATTGAAAGCTTTAATGAACTCTGGCAAGAGAGAGTTCTTAGGAGACATCTTTATCCCAGCATTGCTGTGCTTAGAAGAACCAGCGAACGATTCCTGCAGTATTATCATTATGAGAAACCACATAGGAGTCTTACTCAAAAAGAGCATGGCACAAGATTTCCTGGAGTACTCAGAGACAGTCTCTGGAAATCTTTTAGACATTTGCCAAAGGGATTTAGCTTTGATAAATACATTGATTCCCATGGTCATCTTAATCTGCCAATTGCAAAAGGAAAGTTTTCCTTTATTAGAAAGGTTGATGCTCATGGCAGGATCGAGGTCAACGGCACTTCGTATTTTATCAGAAGAAAACTTGAAGGCCAGTATGTCATTGCTACAATTAATACTCATCAGAAACGATTGGCGGTTAAACAAGGGAGTAAGAATAAGATCATCAAGTCTTTTTCTTTTCCAATCAGGGGACGTATCATTGTTCCTTTGCTTCCAATTACAAGAAGAAAATCTTAATGCAGTGCACGATGTTATGAGTGCACCCACCTAGGAAAGAAACGAGAGAGACACAATGGGGTCAGGTCTATTTACTTGACATAGTATCAGGAATATGATATATTCTTGTCATGGCACGTCCTTTACGCATTGAATACTCTGGTGCAGTTTATCATATCACCAGCAGAGGAAACGAAAAGAAAGCCATATTCAAAGATGACAGAGATCGAGAGACTTTCCTTGATACCCTATCACAGGTAAACAAGCGATACAACTGGCTCTGCTATGCCTATTGTCTCATGAACAATCACTTTCATCTTGTCATAGAGACCCCTGATGGAAATCTCTCGGCTGGGATGAGACAGCTCAATGGCGTATACACGCAGGCATTCAATAGGAGACATAAGCGGATCGGGCACCTCCTTCAGGGCAGATACAAGGCGATTCTGATACAGAAAGACAGCCATCTCTTGGAGGTATGCAGGTATGTTGTCCTCAATCCAGTACGGGCAAAAGCAGTTGAGAAACCTGAGCTGTGGAAGTGGAGCAGCTATCGGGCACCTGCGGGAAAGGAAAAGCCTCATCCATGCCTTGCCACAGAGTGGATTCTGAATCAGTTTGGCTCAACGAGGAGCATTGCTGAGAAGGCATACCAGAGGTTTGTAAAAGATGGCATAAAGCAGGAATCGATCTGGAAAGCAGTCAAGGGGCAAAGCATTCTTGGAGAAGAAGACTTTACGGCCAATCTCAAGGATTACCTCAGAGGAAAGAAAGATATTGCCGAGCTCCCGAAGAGTCAGCGATATGCAGATCGGCCGAGCCTTGAGAAAATCTTTCCGAAGAACATAGTCCAGTATATTGAAAAAAGGAATGAAAAGATTGCAGAGGCAGTACAACAGCATGGATATCAGCAGCGGGAGGTAGCCGACTATTTGGAAATGCACTTTACCTCGATAAGCAGGATTCTCCGTAAAAGAGGGTAATGCTAAGAAAATAGACCTGACCCCAATGAC
>JAGVMY010000071.1 GCA_020053565.1 Thermodesulfovibrionales bacterium | reverse complement strand
GTTGCACTGGCTGCAAAGGATATGAAATTAAGGTATGTCGTCATTACTTCTGTGACAAGGGACGACCTTCCTGATGGTGGCGCAGAACATTTTGCTAAGACTGTCTCTGCTCTAAGAACGCATTTGCCTGGTGCAAGAGTGGAGGTACTCACGCCTGATTTTAAGGGGGATATACATGCCGTATTTTCATTGTTGCGTTCAGGACCAGATGTCTATAACCACAATGTTGAAACTGTCCCGAGACTCTATCCCTTTGTCAGGCCGCAGGCAGATTACTCCTGTTCACTTACTCTATTGAAGGATGCTAAAAGGATTGCACCAGAAATAATTACTAAGTCAGGACTTATGTTAGGCTTCGGAGAAACACTTGATGAGGTTATTAACGTCCTGAGAGATCTGCGCTATGTAGGTTGTGATTTTGTTACAATAGGCCAATATCTGAGGCCTTCAAGAACAAATCTGCCTGTTGTTGAATATATAAGGCCTGAGATATTTGAAAGACTTCGTCTCACGGCATTGAGTATGGGCTTTAACTATGTATCATCTTCTCCTCTTGTAAGGAGTTCGATGAATGCCGAGGAAATGGTAATATAAAATTTAAGGAATGATGTATTTATAAATTCGCAATTTACAATGGAGTAAAGCAACTATGTTTGAATTTAACAAGATAAAAAGGCTTCCACCGTATGTATTCAGTATTGTGAATGCCCTGAAGATTGAGGCAAGACAACGCGGAGAAGATATTATTGACCTTGGAATGGGAAATCCTGATGGTGCAACACCGAAACATATTGTCGATAAACTATGTGAGGCTGCACACAATCCTAAAAACCACAGATATTCTGCCTCCAGAGGCATCACCCAGTTAAGGAATGCAATTTGTGAATGGTATTTAAGACGCTATGATGTTGTCCTTGACCCTGAGCTCGAAGCAGTTGTCACAATAGGTTCTAAAGAGGGTCTCTCTCATCTTACGCTTGCAATCATAGGGCCTGGCGATGTTGTAATGACACCAACCCCTGCATATCCCATACATCCATACGGCGTCATAATATCAGGCGGTGAGGTGAGGAGTATCCCGATAGGCCGGGGCATTGACTTCTTTAAGGAGATGGAGAAGGCATATAAGTCGTCGTGGCCAAGGCCGAAGATGTTGATCATAAATTTCCCTCATAACCCGACCACACAGGTTGTTGAGGGACTCGGCTTTTTTAAGAAAGTCGTGGATTTTGCAAAAGAAAATAATATTATTGTGATACACGATCTTGCATATGCTGATTTGTGTTTTGATGATTATAGGGCACCGAGTTTTCTTCAGGTTCCAGGTGCAAAAGATGTTGGTGTTGAGTTCTTCTCAATGACAAAGAGCTATTCAATGGCAGGGTGGAGAGTCGGTTTCTGCGTGGGGAATCAGGAAATTGTTGGTGTACTTGCAAAGATAAAGAGTTATCTTGACTATGGCATGTTCCAGCCAATACAGATCGCAAGTATTATCGCGCTGCGAGGTCCTCAGGATTGTGTTGAAGACATAAGAAAGACATATGAGTCAAGACGTAATGTCCTCATAAAAGGACTTCACAGGGCCGGCTGGATTGTGGAACCTCCGAAGGCAACCATGTTTGTCTGGGCAGAGATACCAGAGCCATTCAAAAAAATGGGCTCTCTCGAGTTTTGCAAGCTCCTCATCAATGAAGGAGGAGTTGCGGTATCTCCTGGTATCGGATTTGGCGAAGGCGGAGATACCTATGTAAGGTTTGCCCTGGTCGAAAACGAGCACAGGATTAAACAGGCTACCAAAGGTATAAAGAAGGTGCTTAACAGATGATAAACGTTGGTATAATCGGTTTCGGGACTGTTGGGACAGGTACTGTGAGAATCCTTCTCGAAAATAAAGACGTCCTTAAAGACAGACTTGGATTTGAAGTAAACCTGAAGAGGATTGCTGACCTCGATATAGAACGAGACAGAGGCATAAAGATTCCTGAAGGGATTCTTACTACAGATGCCAATGCAGTGCTGAATGATCCTGATATCAACATAGTGGTTGAACTTATAGGAGGCATCAGGCCTGCCAAAGATTTCATACTCAAAGCAATCAGTAATGGGAAACACGTCGTCACCGCGAACAAGGCACTCCTTGCCACTGAGGGTAATGAGATATTTAATGCTGCGCTTAAGGCTGGAGTTGAGATAGGGTTTGAGGCAGCAGTCGCAGGTGGCATTCCTATTATAAAGATAATAAGAGAAGGCCTTGTTGCAAACAGGATAAAGGCTGTTTACGGGATAATCAATGGAACGTCAAATTATATACTCACAAAGATGACAGAAGAGAATGTTGAGTTTTCTGATGCGCTCAAAGAGGCACAAAAGCTTGGTTATGCTGAAGCTGATCCTACATTAGATATCGAGGGTATAGATTCAGCCCATAAACTCGCAATCCTCGCATCTCTTTCATATGGCATCCCGATTCCTTATAAAGATATTTACATAGAAGGGATTTCAGGAATTTCTCCACAGGATATAAGTTTTGCTTCTGAGCTTGGTTATAAAGTAAAACTCCTCGCCATTGCAAAAGAGACTGACAGCGAGGTAGAACTCAGGGTTCATCCGACAATGCTTCCAAAGGATTATCTCATCGCTAAAGTGGACGGCCCTTTCAACGCCATATACATTAAAGGAGATGCGACAGGTTCTACCTTATATTATGGAAGAGGTGCAGGAGCTATGCCAACAGGGAGTGCTGTGGTGAGTGATATCGTCAATATCGCAAAGGATATCAGCAAGAATGCGACAAAGATGATAGCTGTACCGGCAAAAACAACAAAGGATATCAGAATAAAAAAGATGGACGATGTGATATCAATGTATTATTTCAGGTTTTCTGCGCTTGACAGGCCAGGAGTACTCTCAAAAATTTCAGGAATACTCGGCAATTATGATATAAGCATCGCTTCAGTGATACAGAAAGGCAGAAAGGCAGAAGAATCAGTCCCTCTTGTTGTCCTTACCCATAAAGCAAAGGAGAAAGATGTAAGGCAGGCGATTAAAGAGATAGATCAACTCCCTGTTGTTATGAATAAAACAGTATTTATAAGGGTTGAGGGAAAAGAAGAAGAGTAAAAAGGGGAAAGACACATGGGATTTACTGAAGAGCAACTTCAACGATATAAAAGACATTTTATCCTTCCTGAAGTAGGGAAAGAGGGACAGGCAAAGATTGCAAAGGCAAGGGTCTTTATTGTCGGTGCTGGTGGTCTTGGTTCTCCTGTGGGTTATTACCTTACTGCAGCAGGTGTCGGGACAATTGCAATAATTGATAATGACAATGTCGAATTGAGTAATCTTCAGCGTCAAATAGCACATAGTGTCAAGACAATAGGAAAACCAAAAGTAATCTCAGCAAAGGAGACTTTCGAATCTCTCAATCCTGAAGTGAATGTGATTGCTCTCCAGCAGAAGTTAACAAAAAACAATATCCTCGATTTGATAAAAGATTATGATATCATCGTTGACTGCACTGACAACTTTCCTGCAAGATTTCTGGTCAATGATGCCTGTGTGATCATCAAAAAGCCTCTTATAACCGGCGCGATATTAAAATTTGAAGGGCATGTGACAGCTATTATACCTGGTGATGGTCCATGCTACAGGTGTCTTTTCGAAGAACCTCCTCCTCCGGGTGTTATGCCTTCTTCTCAGGAAGTCGGACTCCTTGGTGTTATTCCTGGGGTAATTGGTGTTCTTCAGGCAACTGAAGTCTTAAAGCTCATTCTTGGTATAGGAGAGATACTTAAAGGAGAACTTCTGATATATGATGCACTAAAATCATCCTTTAGGAAAATAAAGGTCCCAAAGAATCCTGACTGTCCTGTATGCAGTAATCACCCGACAATAAGAGAACTTACTGATTATAGCGAAAAATGCTGTGCAGTCTAAGGCACAATTAGTTGTCCCCTCTCACTTAGTATCTGAAATTATCTCTCATTGCAGAAAGGTTTATCCTCACGAGGCATGTGGGATACTTGCAGGAAAAGATGGGGTTGTCAAAAAAGTTTATACGATGACGAATATTGAGAACTCAGGTGTCAGTTACATGATGGAGCCCAGGGAACAGTTTATCGTCATGAAGGAAATGAGGAAAGAAGGTCTTGATATGGTCGCACTCTATCACTCGCATCCACATTCAGATGCATATCCGTCACCAAGAGATATAAAACTCGCATTTTATACCGAACCGGTATATGTAATAGTAAGCCTTATCAATGAACCCAAGATAAGGGCATTTACCATAAATGAGGATGGCGTGAATGAAGTTGAGATGAAAGTTGTTTTAAAGTAAAATATTATAATAATTTATAACCGATGAGAGAGAAATTATGAGTTATGTCAATGGCCTGAAATGCAGGGAATGTGGAAGAGAGTATCCCATTGAGCCAGTCTATGTGTGTGAATTCTGTTTTGGCCCTCTTGAGGTTGTCTATGATTATAAAAACATAAAAAAGGTGCTCAAAAAAAATACAATAGGGAAAAGGGAAAAAAACCTGTGGAGATATAGAGAACTGCTTCCCATAGATGGCGAACCACAGGTAGGTCTC
Source organism: Thermodesulfovibrionales bacterium (assembly GCA_020053565.1). Lineage (GTDB taxonomy): Bacteria > Nitrospirota > Thermodesulfovibrionia > Thermodesulfovibrionales > SM23-35 > VGWZ01. The sequence goes on along the minus strand of JAGVMY010000071.1, from coordinate 299 downwards.
AACTCAGGATATACTCCGTTGTTAAAGGCAGATAATCTTGCAAAAGAAATCGGAATTGACGAGCTCTACATTAAAGATGACACGGTTGTGCACCCTACGCTCTCATTTAAAGACAGGGTTGTAGCCGTTGCCCTCACAAAAGCAAAGGAATTTGGTTTTGATACAGTAGCCTGTGCATCCACAGGAAACCTTGCCCATTCTGTATCAGCACAGGGTGCAAAAGCAGGATTCAAAAGGTTTATATTTATTCCGGCAACGCTTGAGGCGAGCAAAATAATCGCCTCACTCGTGTATGAGCC
>JAGVMY010000026.1 GCA_020053565.1 Thermodesulfovibrionales bacterium | reverse complement strand
TCATAAACCTTCTTTATCCTATCAGTTGTCACCTTTGTATAAATCTGGGTTGTCGATATATCAGAATGGCCAAGCATCTTCTGAACAGACCTGAGGTCGGCCCCACCTTCAAGCAGATGTGTGGCAAAGGAGTGTCGTAGTGTATGTGGTGAAATCTCGATCCCCCGCTTCCTGCCCAATGCCTTTATTGTCTGCCAGAACCGCTGTCTTGTCATTGGCCTCCCTCTTCCTGTCACAAAAAGATACGGAGACTGCCTCTTTTTCAGGATCTCCTGCCTTTGCTGGATTATATATTTTTTGAGCTTTTTTATCGCCCGTGTATTAACAGGTACCACTCTTTCTTTTGAACCCTTTCCTAAAACCTTTAAAAACCCTGCCTCTAAATTCACATCCTCTTGTTTAAGTGACACCAGCTCGCTCACACGCAGGCCTGAAGAATACAACAGTTCAAGCATTACATAGTCCCTTATCGTGGTAGGACCGGAGTGCGTAAGAGATGGATCAACTTCGAAAAAGGACATGATTTCAGAAATACTGAGTGCTTTTGGAAGTCTCTCCCACTTTTTCGGTGCCTGCATGTTTTCTGACGGGTCTTCCTTTATCACATTCTCAATGATGAGATATTTGCATAAACTCTTGATTGAAGATATAATCCTGCAGATGCTCGATACAGAGTACCCCTCATTCCTGAGCCTTTCAATAAAATCAATTATGTCTGCCCTGGAGAATGAAACAAAATCTTTGTCTCTTAATAAGAGAAATTCCTGAAACTTTGTGAGGTCTGTCGAATATGCTGCAATAGTATTTCTCGACAGTCCCTTCTCTACCGACACATAGGTGAGAAAACTCTTGAGCTGGTCCATAAAAAACTCCTATTCTGGATTATATATCTTCTCCATCTCTTCTGTATAACTCCCGTCTTTCTTATAAATATAAAGTGGCTTATCTATCTTCATCCCCATCCTTCCTCCCTTTACAGATTCCAACAAAACCATCTTTGCTTCTGATAAAAAATGCGAATGCACAAATCGTAACCTTTTGGGCTCCAGATCTTTCTTTTTCAAAAGCTCCATAAGTTCCGAAAGCCTGTGAGGATGATACACAATGCAGAACCTGCCTTTTGCCTTCAAGAGATATGATGCTGCATTGACAAGCTCATGAAGCTTTAGTTTTATCTCATGTCGTGCAATAGCCTTTTCTTCCTCTGCACTGATACAACCACTCTTCAGAATTCTAAAAGGAGGGTTTGATACAACAAGATCAAAATAGCGGGGAATGACTGGCGATGAGTCAACGTTTTTTATCTCTCTAATATCTGTTTTAATCACCTTTATCCTATCTTCAAGCGAATTTAAAACAATATTTTTCTCTGCGAGCATGGCAAGGCTATTCTGAATCTCAAAAAGGGTAACCTCTGCATCGGGATATTTCTTTGCAAGCAAAATTCCTACAATTCCTGATCCGGATCCAAGGTCAGCAATACCAGTTACTTTCTGGAGGTTCACGAAGTCGTAGAGAAGAAGAGCATCAACAGAAAAACGGTATCCTGTTCTTGACTGATATATTTTTATGTTCCGTATAGTGTCGAGTGTGACATCCATACTTGTTAGTTTACACTAATATCGCATTGAATTAAGATCGTTAACAGGGCAACTGTTCTGAAAAGACTTTACCAGCGATACCTTGAAGTATTGTCTTACCACATCTATCGCCAAATCCATTGACAAGCAGGGCTGGCTTGAGCGACATCAGAGATTTTTCGGTAACAGTTCTTAGCGAACTGGAGCGGCCACAGCATCGACTGTTTGAATCCCGAAAGCTTTCGGGATGAGTTTCGAGGCTGTAGCGGAAGGAGATTAGAACTGTCAAAAAATATCGTAGTAAGCGAAAGTCTGCCTGTTATATATCACAGCAATCTTGATCTGTCCTTGAAATTCTCACAACGTAAGCCTTACCCTTGTTACTGGAGCGGTCCTTTCTTATGCCAAATGCTTTTGTATAATTTTATTCTATTTTCACTTCAAATAACAAAGGGTCTTATAGTAACTCCTTAATCCTTCGCAGACTTTAATCTGTTATAATTTGTTGCAGAAACTTATAAAATAAGGAAAGGACAATGAAGGAGTATCGCTGTGGATAAACTTATCATTCGTGGTGGCAAGAAACTTAAAGGTGAAGTTGAGATAAGTGGGTCAAAAAATGCAGCCCTTCCTATAATAGCAGCATCACTTCTCACCTCCGGATCTGGTACGGTGAGTATGGTTCCTGATTTGAAGGATGTGATTACTATTGGTAAACTGCTCACGTATCTTGGTGCAGAGTTCCACTATGAAAAGAGAAAAGCTTTTATACGTACAGAAAAGATTCGCATATTTGAAGCTCCCTATGACCTTGTGAGAACAATGCGTGCATCAATCCTTGTACTCGGGCCATTACTTGCGAGATTCGGTAAAGCAAAGCTATCGCTTCCCGGAGGATGTGCGATCGGTGAGAGACCTATAAACCTCCATCTGATGGGTCTCAAAAAAATGGGTGCAGATATACAACTCGAATCAGGCTATGTCATTGCGAAAGCAAAGAGACTTACAGGTGCATCCATTTATCTCGATATACCAACAGTCACAGGTACTGAAAACCTGATGATGGCTGCAGCTCTCGCAAAAGGCAAAACATTTTTGGAGAACGCTGCGAGGGAGCCTGAGATAGTAGATCTCGCAAATGCTCTTATCACAATGGGTGCAAAGATTAAAGGTGCAGGTGAGAGCATCATAGAGATAGAAGGAGTTGATGAACTGAAGCCTATACACTATTCAATTATTCCTGACAGGATTGAAGCAGGAACGTTTATGACGATTGCAGGTATTACAGGGAGTACCATCTTTATTAAAGGGTGCAGGATGGATCATCTTGATGCCCCGATGCTGAAGCTTAAAGAGGCAGGGCTTGTTTTTGAGCATGTGTCAGATGGTGTACGTGTACATGGACTCTCCAGACCGAAATCTGTTGATGTGAAGACAAGGCCATATCCCGGTTTTCCAACAGATATGCAGGCACAATTTATGGCACTGATGAGCATTGCCGACGGGACAAGCATC
>JAGVMY010000106.1 GCA_020053565.1 Thermodesulfovibrionales bacterium | reverse complement strand
TTAGACAATGCAGAGCCGACAGCAGCTCCCCTGCCGTGCCCGAGGTGCAGAGGCCCTGTGGGATTTGCGCTGACGAATTCAATCTGAATTCTTTTACCTTTTCCAATATCAGCCCTTAAAAATCCGGAGCTGTCTTCTATCAGGCTTTTTAACTCTGAGTAAATATACGGCTTTGAGAAGGTAAAATTGATAAATCCTGGTCCTGCGATCTCTATTTTTTCAAAAACATCTTTTTCAGTTATGGCATTTACAATATCTTCAGCTACTTTCCTCGGCGGTTTTTTGAGGACTTTTGACAAAGACATTGCAACAGGAGTCGCAAGGTCGCCGAATGACTCTTCCTTTGGTAATTCTATAACTATCTCCGGAATGGGAATGCCAAATTGTTTAACTGCTCCCTCTATAATGTCATGCAGTTTCTTTTTCATAGAGATTTAAGTTTACCGCTTTGGAGCAAAAAACATCAATATTTCTGGCGATAGACGGGATTAATTTGAGCGACATCAGAGAATTTTTGGTAACAAATCTTGGCGAAGTGGAAGATAAGCAATTTCAACTGTTTGAGCCGCAAGCGAGTTTTGAAATTGCCTGTAACGAGCCTTAGATTTGTCAAAAATTCTCTGCAAAAAGCGAGAGCCAATCCCGACTATCAGCGTTTCCCATCTGCTAATCTTGACAGTAACCGGCAATATAAGTTATTTTAAGCACTCTGGTTTTGCTCTTTTAAAATTATTTGTGGCCGATAAGGTGGTCTTGTTTGGGCCTATAGCTCAGATGGTTAGAGCGCGCGCCTGATAAGCGCGAGGTCGATGGTTCGATTCCACCTAGGCCCACCATAGGGGGTGTAGCTCAGCTGGGAGAGCGCCTGGTTTGCAACCAGGAGGTCATCGGTTCGATCCCGTTCACCTCCACTTGATTTTTTCTATTTTTAAGTGTTAAAGTATTACCGCTTCTCAGAAATAAACTTTCTGGTAGCGTTACCGGAGGGGCCACACCCGTTCCCATCTCGAACACGGAAGTTAAGTCCTCCAGGGCCGATGATACTTTGACCGAGAGGTCATGGGAAAGTAGGTCGCTGCCAGATTAAAAAGAAAGCCCGGACTAAATCCCGGGCTTTTTTATTTTATTTCCTTAGAGCCGCACTTCTCATAATACCCTCTCATCTCAAGGGTATGGCTTACAAGCGAAAAGAAGCGAAAAGGGGACGTTGTTCTCGCTCACTAATTCAGTAACTTTTACAAGTTTATCCTGCAGTGCTGCTACATAGGATCCCTTTAATTTAAGTTGTGTCCTTAAATCTTTTGGTAGTTTTGTTATGTCTATATGTGCCAATTCTCCGGGTGTCTTCTTCTCATATCTCTTTACAATCTTTTTCTGCGACGGATTCAGGGGATATCTTGCCTTTATCCTGTCCATCGTAGCAGATGATGGTGTTTTATCCAAATAGTAAGGCTTGAAAAGAAGAACAAGCTCATATCTGTTAGAACCAAATCTCCTATATGCCTTTATTATGTTTCTTTCTATCTCCTTCGGTGTTCTCCTTATCCCCGGCTTAGGTCCCCTTTTCTGTGGAAGTATCGCCGCCGGATCCTTTTTAGCTTCTATCCATCTCCTGTTGTATCTCCTGAGCTCTTTAGTTGAGATGTGATGAGCCTCGCAAAGCGCTTTAATCGTCTTAAATGCCCTTGGTTTTTGCTTGCTCTTTATCTTCTCATATTCCGCCAATATGGGAATCCATCGTTTTATCACTATCTGCTGTTCATGTTTCATCGGTACCTCCTTCTGTGTTACAGTTTATACTGTGACACCCCAAAAGAGTTACCTAATTACTGAGCATTAACAACCTATTTGCGCCCAGCAAAATAAAAGGGCATGAAATCACTGTTGTATTTGACGGATGGAAAAGCGGGAGCGGTGAGGAGTCCCATTCAATGACAGGGGGGATTAAGGTCATCTATTCAAAACTCGGAGAAAAGGCAGACGCTGTCATAAAGAGAATCGTATCATCTGAAAAAAAACAGTGGATTGTTATAACTTCTGACAGGGAGATTGCAGGCCATGCATGGGCAAATGGCTCTGTTGTTGTCTCATCAGGTGAGTTCTCGGATATACTTGGGAAGCCCTTAAAGGTTGAGAAGGGCAAATTTGATCTGATTGACGAAGAGGAACATGAATCTCCTAAAAAGGGAAGCCCCAGAAGGCTTTCTAAAAAAGAAAAGGCAAAGACGCGGGCAATGAGTAAATTATGAAAAGATTATTTAATTTAAGGCCTGCCGACACTGTGACAGCAGTGTTTGTGAGCATCATGCTGCTGCTCACAATTGCGTTCAACTCTGCCATTCCCAAAAGACTGCTCTTAATCTCAATATACACCGCACTGCTTATTTCGCAATTCATAATTATAAGATTCAAGGACAGGAACGGGTTCCTGAGAATAACCTATGACCTTGTGTTCCCGGTGATATGCGTCATCATACTTTTTGACAGCCTTAAATGGGTGGTCCATTACGTGAATCCGAAGGATATAGACCCCCTGCTTGTAAGGCTCGATTACATGATCTTCGGGGATCATCCCACTGTCATGCTTGAGGCTATGATGAACCCATTACTCACGGATATTTTGCAGATAGCGTACTCTACATATTATTTTCTGCCTGTGGTTTTTGGCATAGCATTGATAAAAAATAACCAGAGGGAAGAGTTCAATAAGTCATTATTTCTTATCCTCTTCTGTTTTTATCTCTCATATCTCGGCTATATAATCTGGCCTGCGCTCGGTCCGAGGTTCGCGCTTGACTATTTACAGACGCAGAGGCTGGAGGGATTTTTTATTGCTGAGCCGCTGCAGAATCTGTTGAACAGGCTTGAGGGCGTAAAACGAGATGCGTTCCCGAGCGGGCATACAGGCGTTGCGCTTACAGTGCTTTATCTTGCGTACAAATATAATAGAACCCTATTCCGGATTTATCTGCCTGTTGTAGGCCTTCTTTTATTCTCAACTGTTTATTGCCGGTATCACTATGTTGTGGATGTCATCGCAGGGGTTATCCTTGCAATTACCACTATATTCCTCGGAGAGATGTATTACGGGCGGTGGGAGAAAAGGGCAG
>JAGVMY010000121.1 GCA_020053565.1 Thermodesulfovibrionales bacterium | reverse complement strand
TTCACCAATAATCGTTAAGAGAAGTTTTTCTACTTTCTTTACTATCTCATTAATCTTTACTGGTTGAAGGTTAATTATCTGTTTTCTGCTGAATGCAAGGAGCCTCTGGACTAAATTAGCAGCTCTCTCAGATGATGCAAGTATCTGGTTTACATTATGCCTTAACGGGTCATCTTCTCTCATCTTCATCTTTAAGAGGCTTGCATAGCCTATTATTGCTTGCAGAATATTGTTAAAATCATGGGCAACGCCTCCTGCGAGTTGACCGACCGATTCCATCTTCTGGGCCTGAAAGAGTTGCTGCTCGAGTAACTTCTGCTCAGTCACATCTCGTATTATTCCTCGATACGCCACAATGTTTCCTTTATCGTCACGTACTGCAGTAGAGGTCTCAAGCACAATGAGCTTCTTTCTATCTTTTCTTTTTAACTCTAATTCATAATCTTTGATAAACCCATGCTCCAGAATGATCTGCTGCACGACTTTTCGGTTATACGGATTTACGTACAAATCCCGAACGATGTCGATTTGCAGAAGTTCCTCCTTAGAAGAATATCCGAATAACTCAACACCCGTGGGATTAATATCAAGAAGCCTTCCTTCAGGGGTGCTGATGAATACCACGTCTTTTGATTCCTCAAACAGGGTGCGGTATTTTTCCTCTGATTGACTTAGTAAATCCTCAGCTCGCTTGCGATCGGTGATGTCTACAATCATTCCAGATATAACATCCCCCTCGATAATCGCACTAATAAGTACATCCTTGGTTTTATTTGTCTTCGTGAGCAATTCTGTCTCAAACCTATCAACCCAGCCTCTTTTCTTGAGATTTTCAATTAAAACATCTCTATCCTTCGGATTTTTATATGTCTCCTGGACTGCTTTAGCCGTCATTTCTTCTTTGGTCTGGAATTCTAACATCTTTATAAGAGCATCATTTGTATAGAGAATTTCACCTTTAAGGTTGGTTCTATATATTCCTGTCAGGGAGTTATCCACTATGTTTTTGTATTTTTTCTCCGACTGACGTAGTGCCTCTTCTGCCTGCTTGCGTTCGGTGATGTCTAAAAAAGTTACAACTGATCCAACAATCTTGTCATCTTCAAAAATAGGTGTACTGGTGTATGCGACTGGAAAATTTGTACCATCCTTTCTCCAAAAAACTTCATCTCTTATACGATGACAGATAGCGCCGTTCTTATAAGCTGAACGAATCGGACACTCTTCTTCTGGGTAAGGACTCCCATCTGCTTTCGTGTGATGCCAGATTGTGTGACTATGCTTGCCTATAAGTTCCTCAACCTCATACCCGAGCATTCTTGCAGCAGCCGGGTTAACAAATGTATGTTTTCCATTCTGGGCTAACCCTAAAATCCCTTCACCTGCCGAGTTTAGAATCAGTTCATTTTGACGAAGGTATTTTTTTAAATTCGTAGCCATGTTATTGAATGACTCAGCCAGTTGGCCTATCTCGTCCTTCGATTGAATATCTACTTTTGCGTCTAAGTTTCCTTTACCTATTTCAATTGCTGTATCTCTTAGTGTCCTTATCGGGTTTGAAATTGTTCTTGAAAAAAGATATATGATCAAAAAAGCAAAAACACCGATAACTGATAAAATAATTATTATTCTATTTCTCAATTCAATTGCAGGTCTAAAAACTACTTTTGTGGGAATGTGCATTATCAATGTCCAGTCATTTCCCTTGAAGTCCATATAGCCCTGTTCACAGACAAAAGTGTAGATATCCTCTCCTTCTGGATGATAATGCTTTTCACTCCCTATCTTTTTCCCTGTTGAGAGAAAGCTTTTTGTAATTTCCCAATCAGGCGATATATCTGTTAACACTCCTTTTTCGGTGTAATTGGAATAAAGGATAAGGCCATTTTTATCAACCAAATCTATTTTTAGAACTTCTTCATGTTGATGAATACCAGCAGCTTGTCTTGTTATTGAATGTAATATTTCTAAAGGCATTCTTGAAACAACAACTCCAAAAGGAGAGCCATTGTTGTCTTTGACTATAGAGGCGAAATGAAACACAGGTTCATTAAGTGTTGAGGACATGTGTATATCGGTAACGAATTCTTTGCCTTTTGATATATCAATCCAGTAGTCATCCCCAGGATGTTGTTCGCCAATCTGTTTCCCAGCTGTATCAGCTATCCTTATTCTGTTTAAATCAAAAAATGAAATTGAAGTATAAATCTTGTGCTCGCTATAGTACTTTGCTAATCTTTCCGCAATTTGTTTTGAGGTAGAACTTCTCGAGCTGATTACCGGGTCATTAGCTAAAACCCTTATATCTTCATATCTTTCAAAAAGCATTCTGTCGATCTTGTCAATGGTATGAAAAGCCTGATCTTCCAGTCTGTCTTCTATTTGTTCTTCTAATATCTTGATGTTTGAGGTATAAACAAAATAAGAAAGAGTTACGCCAACAAACAAACCAATTACTGTAAATAATGTGGTGAGTTTTATGGTAAATCTCATTTGTTTCCTTTCAGCTACTTCTTGAGTTTCTGAAATAGCTGCATCACAAATTTCGGCTTTATTAGTTTAGTCAAAACCCAGCATTTTAAGCAATTTAGAAATTTTGGTATAAAAGAGGGAGAAATAGACAAAAAGGGCTTAGAGAAAACCCCTAAACCCTTGATTTCATTGGTGGCGGGGAGAGGATTTGAACCTCTGACCTTCGGGTTATGAGCCCGACGAGCTACCGGACTGCTCCACCCCGCGATATGTTTTAACAATGTAAAATAACGCATAAATGTTTTTTTGTCAAACTGTCTTTTCAAACCTAATAGTAATCAGGGATGAACACATACGAAATTTTTCAATTACACGATTACTCATGGTATTATAGTAAGAATTATGGAATTACTAAGGCAGCTTAGATGGCAGGATCTGGTAGATATCATACTGATGTCTATAATACTCTACCGCCTTTTACTTATTATAAAAGGCACAAAAGCTGCACAGATGCTCATCGGACTTGGTGTCCTGCTCTTTGCATCTCTGGTTTCAAAGTATTTCGAACTCTATACAGTAGGGTGGCTTATCCATAGCTTTTGGGCACAAATTGTTATCGCTATCATCATTCTTTTCCAGCCTGAGATAAGAAGAGCCCTTGCTCAAATGGGAGAAACACAGTTCCTTCAGACATTTACCTCTGCTGAAGAACTGAAATCCCTTGATGAAATTGTCAGGGCGACCATCGCATTGGCAAACAGGAAGATCGGAGCGCTTATCGTTATAGAACGTGATACAAGTCTCAAGGATTTTGTTGAGATAGGGACACCTCTCGACGCAAAGGTCACGAAAGAATTGCTGATGAGCATATTTCATCCAACCTCTCCGATACATGATGGAGCAGTCGTCATTAAAGGGAACAGAGTTGTTGCTGCGGGCTGTTTTTTGCCTATAATACTAAGTTCAGAACAGGACCGGTCACTGGGTACGAGACACCGTGCAGGGCTTGGTCTTACAGATGAGACAGACGCAGTAGCGATAATCGTTTCTGAAGAAACAGGTGGAATATCAATGGCAATGAATGGAAAGCTCGAAACACATCTGGATATGGGAACACTGAGAGATATTCTTACTGACTTATTTACAACAAAGAAGGTAAAGAAGTGAAGAAACTTTTTTTAGAAAACATTGGTCTTAAGATCGCATCTGTTTTGCTATCAATATTTCTATGGGTTTTTGTGACTTCCCGTGGCCTTTCAGAAATGTCACTGGATATTCCGCTTGAGTTTAAGAATGTTCCGGCAGGACTCGAGCTGGTTAGTCAGAGTGCAAAAGCGGTGAGTTTAAACATAAAAGGTCAGGAGAGACTTGTCAAGGACATAAGGTCATCAGATATAAGGGTTTATATTGACCTCAATAAAGCTAAAAAAGGTGAGGGTGTTTACTATTTAAATAAAGACAACATAAAACAACCCCATATGGTAAATGTGATAAATATAACTCCTTCTTATGTGAAGGTGCTCCTCGATGAGACAATCACGAAAACAGTCCCGGTGAG
>JAGVMY010000041.1 GCA_020053565.1 Thermodesulfovibrionales bacterium | reverse complement strand
TTATATGCGGTTTAATATAAAGGCTACAGGATGGGAAATTCTCATATGGGTAGGAACATTCGCAGTGCTGGGGTTTGTGGGCATATTTGCCACATATTCCTATTCTACAGTCGAAACCGAAATGGCAGATCAGTTCAACAGAGAACAGCTTCTCCTCGCAAAACAGACAGCTATGGGTATACAGCAGTACATGGGAGATATCTCAAATGTTTTAAATCTCTCATCGCATATCCCTCCTGTAGCAAACGGGAATTCTAAAGACATCCATAATTCCCTGGAAAACTCATACAATTCTTTAAAGTCACAAGTAATTATTACATTCTGGGAAGACTCTAACGGAATTCTCCGCGATCACTATCCCAAAGATGTGCTGCCCGGAGTAGAGGGAAAGGATTTCAGCTTCAGAACATATTTCAGGGTATGTAAAGAAATGAGAGTGCCCTTTGTCTCGGATAGTATACTGGTTGGAGGAGAACAGTATAAGGAGATTCCTGGCCGGTTTGAATCATTTATAGTGGCATATCCATTGGTCGGTGATGATGGAAAGTTTAATGGAGTTTTCGGGTGCGCAATTGATATGGCAAATATTACAGGCCGCTATGTGGCGCCTATTCATCCTTCCAAGACAGGGTATGCATGGATGGTTGATGAGTCAGGAATGGTTTTGTATCATCCCAACCCTTCCTGGTTGGGTATGAATATATACGACATAATAATGGAGATGAAAAAACGGGGTTTTGACGCAAAAGGAGCAGAAGAACTCATCAGGAACATCAAGATAAAAACAGAAGGGACTTCTGAGATTATATTTCCTCATTACCCGACAAACGAGCCCACAAAGAGACTGGTTGCCTTTTCTTCAGTACATTTTCTCAACAGGCGATGGATTACCGTGGTTTCTTCTCCATACAGGGAAGTAGTCCACCTCATGTCAGGAACATTCCGGAATACCCTCACTCTGGGCTCTGTGAGTATCTGTTTTATATTTGCCGCTACATTTGTGATGCTGAGGATCAACAGGGCAAGGACAAAGGCGTCTGAGAGGAATATTTGGGCTGATAGAGTTTTTCTGGAGCATAAACGCTTGCAGACGATTTTTAATGGGATTCCCCACTATCTGGTGATGGTAAATTCTGATCTTATTATTATTGATATCAATCAGAGATTTTGCAGCCTGTATGGGAAAACGCAGCAGGATCTTATCGGTAAGCATTGTTATGCAGTTTTTTATGGAGAAAACAGTCCGTTTAACGAAGATTTTGTAAGAGAAACTTTTCTTTCCGGAGAAGTGGTAAGGGACAAAGAACGGCATGTAGAGGTCATGGGAAAGCCATATATAATGGATGTCAGTGCAATCCCTCTTTATGGATCAAAAGGGGAAGTCGATTATGTGGTTGTGTATGTGGTGGATGTAACCGAGAAAAGGGCGCTTACTGAAAAGCTGATACAGGCTGAAAAACTTGCAGTAATAGGCCAGATGTCCGGACATGTGGCTCATGAAATCAGGAATCCTCTGGCATCCATACTGCTTAACTCAGAGCTTTTGGAAGAAGAAATCTCCTCAGAAAATATGAACGTAATAGAGTCCACAACACTTCTTTCGCATATCAAGGATGAGATTAATCGTCTCTCACAGGTGACTGATGAATATCTTTCATACACCAGACTGCCCAGGCCGAAGAAACAGAAGGTGAACCCAACAGCTGAAGTCTCATCTGCAATATCCTTGATGATGCCAGAGATGAATAAGCGAAATATAAATTTTGTATCTCACTATGAGGAAAGCCCTGACGAGGCAATGCTGGACAGAGGTCAATTCAGACAGGTGCTAATAAACCTTATCAAGAATGCGATGGATGCAATGCCTTCAGGCGGAAATCTTGATCTTTCGCTCATTGAGATAAAGGACAACCTTGTGCTCCTTGTGAAGGATTCAGGGCACGGAATATCCGATGATTTTTCAAGGCGTATCTTTGATCCATATTTCACCACAAAGGAAAATGGTACAGGCTTAGGCCTTGCCCTTGTGCAGTATGTGGCAAATGCTCATAATGGGTGGGTAGATGTGGAGAGCCAGAAAGGCTCTGGTTCAACATTTATATTTTCAATTCCTCTGAATGATGTAGGGCAAGAAGAATGAATCAGGGACCAGTTATCAGGGATCAGTTGCCAGAGGAGGAAACCGTTGAGTAGGTTAAGTGGGCGAAAAGGCAAAAGGCTCAAAGCTGAAAGGTGAAAGGATCGAGGATCGAGGATTAAGGGATAAGCTGACAGCTGATCCCTGGCCCCTGCTCCCGATTATAGGGGACGATTAATTATGAAAAAGAAAATACTTGTTACAGATGATGAGGCAGGAATAAGGGAATCCCTGCAGAAGATCCTTGAGAAAGAAGGATATGAAGTTGCAATTGCTGCGAGCGGACAGGAGGCATTTGAGATCATACGGCAAGGCAATATCGATCTGCTCGTAACCGACATCAGGATGACAGGCATGAGCGGGGTTGAGTTGCTGAAAGTCTGTAAAAGCGTATCCCCTTATACTGAGGTAATCATGATCACTGGCTTTGCTTCTGTAGATACAGCAATTGAATCCATGAAAGAGGGTGCATACGACTATATCAGCAAGCCCTTTAAAAAGGCGGATATTGTCAGATCAATTGGTCGGGCTATCGAAAAACAGACACTGACCTTGGACAATATAAGCTTAAGAAAGCGGCTGGAAGAAATCGATCAGGATTTTATGGTCGGGGCATCAAGTCCGAAGATGAGACCCATCATAGACCTTGCTCATCAGGTTGCTTCGAGCCAGGCAACTATTCTTATCTCGGGAGAGTCTGGAACCGGCAAGGAAGTGATTGCAAATATGATTCATAAATTGTCACCGAGAAGAGATATGCCTATGATAAAAGTGAACTGCGCTGCCATACCAGAGACTCTGCTTGAGGCCGAGCTTTTTGGATATGAAAAAGGTGCATTTACAGGGGCAGTGGCACGAAGAGAAGGACGTTTTGAAGCAGCTGACCGGTCCACAATATTTTTAGATGAGATAGGCGAGATCCCTGCCTCTGCACAGGTAAAACTTTTAAGAGTGCTTCAGGAAGGGACGTTTGAGCACTTGGGGAGCAACAAAACAACAAAGGTGGATATCCGGCTAATTACTGCCACGAATAAGGATCTTGTGAAACTTATTAAAGAGGGCAGTTTCAGGGAGGATTTGTACTGGAGATTGAATGTGATAAGTATTTCCCTTCCGCCGCTGCGGGAAAGAAAGGAAGATATTCCAGCCCTGGTGCAGAGCTTCTTGAATCGTTTTGCAAAGAAAAATGATAAGGAAGTAAAGGGTATTGAATCCAAAGCAATGGACTGCCTTTTAGCTTATGACTGGCCGGGTAATGTGAGGGAGTTGGAAAATGTGATTGAGCGGTGCGTGGTTCTGGACAAGGACGCTGTCATAGGATCTGATGATCTCCCCCTGGAGCTTACCCAAGTTGCGACCCAAATGGATACAATAACTATAAGACTGGGAACACCTCTCGATGAGGTTGAAAAGATGCTGATGGATAACGCGCTACGTTATGCAAAAGGAGACAAAGCCTTGGCTTCTAAATTGCTTGGGGTTTCTACAAGAACTTTATACCGGAAGATGGACAAAAAAGAACCGGATGATAGAACTATTGAGGATGAGTGACAAAATAAGTTTTATTGGTTCTAGTTGTCTTATTGGTTGGATTAGTTATATTTCTTGACCAATAGAACAAATCCAACCAATTCAACCATATTCACTATTTACTCTTAAACAAACAGAGAGCTTATAGATCCATTTTCGTATGTCCGCTTTATGGCCTCTGCAAGCAGGTGAGCAATGGAGAGTGCAGTGACTTTTTTACAAGCGGCAGCCTCTTTGTGTAGAGGGATGGTATCTGTGGTTATAAGTTCTTCGAGAGGTGATTCTGTAATCCTTTTTACTGCCGGACCAGATAGTACCGGATGGGTACAGCACGCGATAACTTTACTGGCCCCTGCTTCTTTCAGAGCATAGGCGCCGTTCGTAAGGGTACCGGCAGTATCCACGATATCATCTATAAGCAGACAGGTTTTATCCTTCACGTCTCCTATAATATTCATAACCGTTGCCTCATTAGCCCTGGCGCGTCGTTTATCGATAATGGCGAGATCGGCCTGCAGCCGCTTTGCAAAGGATCTTGCCCTTTCCACGCCTCCTGCATCTGGAGATACGATCACGAGGTGGTTCAAATATTTATTTTTTATATACTCCAGCATTACGGGTGCTGCGTAGAGATTATCCACAGGGATATTGAAGAATCCCTGAATTTGTCCTGCATGGAGGTCCATGGTAAGGACTCTGGTTGCGCCTGAGGTGGTAAGCAGATCTGCCACAAGTTTTGCGGTAATCGGTGTTCGTGGAGAGGCTTTTCTGTCCTGTCTGGCATAGCCGAAATAAGGGATGACTGCCGTAATACGGCTTGCTGATGCGCGTTTCAGGGCATCCAGTATCACAAGAAGCTCCATGAGATGATGATTTACCGGTGTACAGGTGGATTGAACGATAAAGACATCCTTACCCCTGATGCTCTCAGTGATCTCTACTGAGGTCTCTCCGTCGGAAAAAGCCTGAATGAGCCCTTTGCCCAAAGGCAGATCAAGAATGTCGCATATCTTTTGAACCAGATCTTTATTCGAGTTTCCGCTAAAAACGCAAATATTGGATTTCATGCAAGTCTCCCTTTTGTCGTTTGGCTGGGACGGGTGGACTCGAACCACCATAACGAGATCCAAAATCTCGTGTCCTGCCGTTAGACGACATCCCAGTGAGTTTTAAACTGAATCTCGTTTTATAAAGTGAGTTGTATAATGGAATTATGTTTCGTTGGCAACCTTTTGTTTATAGATGTCCAGTACACACTTTTCGATCTTTGTCCTCATGTCGAGATTGAGCGGATGTGCAGTATCCCTGAACGTTCCGTCTTTCCTTCTTCGCGAAGGCATGGCAACAAATAAGCCTTCATTGCCACTGATGATTCTCAGGTCTCTGACAACAAAACAATCATCAAAGACAATCGATGCATACCCTTTTAGTTTGTCGTTGTTGTTTACGGGAAATACTTTTACCTCGGTGATATCCATGCTAACCCCCCCCTTAATTAAATCTTGTTGTGGGTATATATCTATACCCTTCACGCTTTTTTAAGTGATTCATTGAATTTAGAAGGTGTTCATGATCTTTGAATATACCAAATAAAGCAGAGCCGCTCCCTGACATCAAGGAGCCTAAAGCCCCTGAATCAATAAGCTGCTTTTTAACCCCAGCCAATTCTGGATGCATATTAAACACCACAACCTCAAGATCATTTCTCAACAAACTTTCAGGGTGTATCTTGTTATTATATATATTAAGCGTATCCCCCCCTTGAGTCAATGGGGTGAATTTTGAATATACTTCGGGTGTAGATATTCCAAAAGGAGGGATCACGAGAAGAAAAGCCCTTTCTTCTAGCTCCACTGTCTTGAAGGGTTCATCACCCCTCCCAATCATGACCATCGGCTGTTTGAAAATAAAAAACGGGCAGTCAGAACCTAATCTTCCGGCCATTGCGATAAGCTCTTTTTCCGAGAAACCCGCAT